>CAZITC010000001.1:0-19345 GCA_964542085.1 uncultured Ruminococcus sp.
CCCTTTCTAGGATAATAGCGATAGCCGGATATAATCTCGGTTCTCGGCAGTATAATGGTTATAAAATGAGGCGCTTCCGCTTTGGGAGTTATTAACGTATGCCAGTGTGTTGAAACATCCCCGTCAGCAACATTTTTCTCCTGCTCCCAGGGTACACCGTTGTTAATGTTTACGCTGGATGACTCATACTTCCAGTTAAGGGGCGTTACCTCGTCACCTAATTCACCGGGCTTTATGTCTTTACCCTTCGGGCTGTTTTCGTAGCCGGAGGTTTCCTTGCTCGGAGCAATAAGTCTAACATCGCCGGCGCTTCCAAAGCCACCGTTAGCCCCCAACAGTACAAGTTTAACATACTTTGCCTTTACGGTGTTAAAGCGCACCTCGCTTACTCCCGGGGTGTTCGGCCATGTGCCTGATGCAACCTTGGTGTAATTTTTACCGTCCTTTGAAGTCTGAATTTCATACCTAGTGCAAATTCCGGCCGTGCCGCCTGAATCCATTCTTGTGTAATAGCGGTAGCCCGCAATTGCCTCCTCCTTGGGAAGGATTAAGGTTAAGTAATGGGGGGCTTCCGCCTTGGGATTAATCATGGAGTGCCAGATTGTCTTGGGGTCGCCATCCAAAACGTTTTCGGCAACCTCTGACGGCTTGCCGTTGTTTTCGTTTACGCTGGAGGCCTCCACCTTAACGCCGGTAACAGGAAGCTCATCTGCCTGACCGGGCTTTGCGGGCAATGCTTCCGTGGTCGTGGTTGTATCAGAGCTTGCATTTGCGTTTGTATTTGTGCTTGTACTTACAACCGGAGCATTTTTAACCGTGCTTGCGCCGCCGTTTTTACCGATAAGGCGCACCTCGCCGGCACTTCCAAAGCCGCCACTGGAATCTACCATTACAAGCTTAACATATTTCGCCTTAACGGCGTTAAATCTTACCTCTTTTACTTCATAATTTACATCCCAATTTCCTGATGCAACCGTTTTATAACTTTTACCGTCAGTCGAAACCTGAATTTCAAACTTTGTACATATGCCGGCTGTGCCGTCTGTTCTGGGATAATAGCGATAGCCGGATACCTCCTCCACATTGGAAAGTATCATGGTTAAGTAATGCGGCCCCTCCGCCTTGGGATTAATCATGGAGTGCCAAATTGATTTTGTATCGCCGTCCAAAACGTTCTCGGCAACCTCACACGGCTTGCCGTTATTTTCGTTTACGCTGGAGGCTTCCATTTTAACGCCTTCAACCGAAAGCTCATCCGATGCAGATGCCCCGGTTGATGCTGCCGTTGTTGTAGTTGCAGTGGTTGTGCCGCTCTTTCCGTTTTTACCGATAAGGCGCACCTCGCCGGCACTTCCAAAGCCGCCACTGGAATCTACCATTACAAGCTTAACATATTTCGCCTTAACGGCGTTAAATCTTACCTCTTTTACTTCATAATTTACATCCCAATTTCCTGATGCAACCGTTTTATAACTTTTACCGTCAGTCGAAACCTGAATTTCAAACTTTGTACATATGCCGGCTGTGCCGTCTGTTCTGGGATAATAGCGATAGCCGGATACCTCCTCCACATTGGAAAGTATCATGGTTAAGTAATGCGGCCCCTCCGCCTTGGGATTAATCATGGAGTGCCAAATTGATTTTGTATCGCCGTCCAAAACGTTCTCGGCAACCTCACACGGCTTGCCGTTGTTTTCATTAACACTGGAGGCTTCTACCTTAACGCCTGCGATTGAAATTTCATCGGACGAAATTTTATCAATAGCCGCCGCCATCGGCAGTGTCAATGACAGCACCATTCCTATTGCAAGAATAAGTGAAACTACTTTTTTCATGTTTATTCCCCCTTAAAACACCGGCACAGCCACAGCCGCCGTATTTATCCCTGTGCCAAATGCTACTCTGTCTGCTGTTTCGTAAACCTCAAGTCCCATAACCTCCTTTAAGAAGCTAACCGGGATGTATGGTATTCCGTCAATATCTGTTGCCGGATTGGTGATTGCAACCAGAGCACCGTTTAAGTGTGCTTCCGCACTTCCCACTGTGGTGTAAATGCGCTTTTCGCCCATAAGCTTAAGCATTCCTCTGTCCTTCTCGTAAATTGTTCTAAGATTTAATGCATCTTGAAGGAAGTATGTGGGAATATATGTAACGCCGTTAATAATTCTTGCTCCGTAGCGTGTGTCCGGCTCGTACATATACATCTTTTTACCGGATACATAAGCTTTAGCGGAATACTTGCCGACAACCGTTGTTCCCTTAAGCTGTGCCTTTGTGGCTGCGTCCACGCTTGCATCTGCCTTTTCAATGTAAATGTAATTGAAGCGACCCATGGGCGCGGCATTACCGTCAATGTAGAAGTTCATGATATTGCCCTCTGCATTGTCCACCCACTTAAATTCGAAGCTAAGCTCGCCTGTCATGCCAAGAAGTGCTCTTGAAACTTTAACAGAAAGCCTGTTGCCGGAAAGTACATATTCCGCCGTGCCGATTTCCGTTGCCGTGCCGTCAGCGGAAAGCGCTGATACTGAGCCGGCTGTGGGGGCGTTAATAACAAAGTCATAGCCTTCCCAACCAGTTGCGTGGTTTCTGTCCGCATCAATGTAAAGCTTCATCCATGCACTTCCTTCCGGTGCGGTTATTGCCTCCGGACACTCAGCGTGGAAATACAGGTTTTCACCATCCCTTGCCGCAAGAGCTTTTATAACATTGTTTCTTGCCGTATCGTTTGTATAAACAGTTCCGCCATAACCCTTTTGATTACGTGTATAGGTGCCTTCGTTGTTTAAGTAAACCGGCAAAACGCCCTGCCACGACGAAACGAAATTAATATCAATTGTTTTCGGCTCGGATGCAACCGGAATTTCCTTTGTTCCTTTAAACTTTCTTATTGCATCCACCATAAGCCAATAATAGTTATCGCCCATGTCACCCTTGGTAGGCTCAAAGTCACGGCTTGCATCGTTATCGTAGCTATCCGGGCTTCCGTTTAATACGTTGCCCCATGCGACATAACGGCCGGCAGTCCACTCGTTCCAACCGGTTATAAACATAACCTCAGGGTAACCTCCAGTAATCTTTCAACCTCTTCAGTGAAGAAGTGACCGTACTTATAAGCGCCTTCGGACTTATCCTGACCCAAAAGGCTTGTGTAACTTCTGGTTGTGGTGTACATGGAGTTCATTGCTGTAGATGTTTTATATACATAAGAATAGTTTGCTGCGGGGCAAACAACCATCTGCTCAAAGGTACCGTCTCCGTTATCACCGAACGGCTGCTGCGGATAAGTGGAAATCCAGGACCACTGGTCCTTCTCGTCCGGGCCGTCTGTATAGGTTGATTTCACGCTGCGGAAGGTGAAGAAATCCTTAATGCAGTCAACAATAAATTCATCCTCCAAATCACCCTTCGCTGCCTCTAATCCGTTCTGACAGGTTAAGATAAGCGGCTTGCCTTCCCAGTAAAACCAAAGGTCAGACCATTTGCCGGGGCTGTAAATGTTATACCACAGCTTCATTGCCTTTTCCTTGGCATAAGATTCGGTTACCATAATGTTATTCATAAAGCAGAATTGTGGAACATTTACCCCGCTTGCTCTTGCATCCTCAAACGCGTCAAGAACGGTTTCGTAACCGCTTCTGAAGGTATTCGTTCCGTTTGTGCAGTCAAAAACAATAACATCAACGTTGGCATTTGCAAACATTTCGGCGTGCTTTCTTGCTACCCAGTAGTCATTTGTGGAATAGTATCCAAAAAGCGGCTCGTTCCAGAATTGTGATGTAGGAACTCCGTTCGGCCATGCCGGATGGTAATAGTCGTATTTTGCATCCGGATGCTCCTTTGCAAATTCCGACATATTAAGCGGCTGGTTTACTGCGGTGTGCCACGTGTGATAGAAAAGTGCCGCATAACGACCCTCGCGCTCCGGGCCGGTTTCCGCATAGGTTGCGGCCTTTCTGCCGAGTGCATCGGTAAACGCCCATGTTGTGCTGTTTGTGTCAACAATATATTCATCCGGCACGGGAATATACTCTTTCGGAGTGTATTCATTTGATGAAAGCTTAAAGCTTTTTATTTTTGTGCCTTTTTTGCCACTGTCAGCGTTTGCACTTACAAGGTAAACCTTGTGAACGCCCGTTACTTCCTCAATTGCTCCGGTAAACACCTGCTCACGGCCCGCGGTGTCCTTATCAATCAAAACCGTTGCCACAATCTGTCCTGTGGGGCTGTCTATCTTCACCCAAATTGTGTCACCATCAAATGTTCCGGTAATTTTATTTACTGCCGTAATCTCAATGGAATTCATTCCGGAAAAATCAACTCCGTCATATCCGGCGTAAATATAGCGTTTGTCAAGGTAGATGCCATCCTCTTCCTTTACAATGCCAAAGGCCTCATCAACCAAGCTTGTCGCGCTTATCTCGTTCGCGGCAAATGCCGGAATTGACGAAAGCGACAGGCTTAAGGCCAAAGTTAATACAGCAATTTTTTTCATTCAATCCATCCCTTTCTTTTATTCGTATTTAAACAGTCTTACCGGTCCCAAAAGCCCGGAGGGCTCTATACGCATATATGTTGAAAATCTGTCACGCAACTCAAAAACATTGCTGTTGGTCACCAAAATTTCAAGCTTATTTTCCCCTTTCCTTACTGCGTCCGAAATATCAAACACGTAGGGCGGTGTAATTTTACAGCCCAAGTCAATGCCGTTTACCTTAAGCTCAGCAATTTCGCCAACATACCCCAGGTCCAGCATTGCATTTTGACCGCTGTGCTCAAAATACGTTTCATACTTAATTCTGCCGGAAAACCTTGGTTTTTCATTCTTGCCGGTTATGTTTAAAAGCTTATCGGTTTCCTTGTACGGCACATAATTTTCGCTTACAGACTCAGAAAGCGAAATGCTGTAGGTTCCTTCAAGCTCCTTTTCCAAAGTCAAGGATGGAAGCTTCCCTCCCTTTTCCTCCGCGATTAAAAATACCGAGCCGTAAGGAGGAAGCGTTATTTTTACACCGTTTTCGTCCATCTCGGCTTCAATGTACTTATTCTCCATTGCATCATAAAGCGCGCATTTTGTCAACGGTTTTTCCGTTTTAAGCGTAAAGCAAGCCGTTTCATCAATACCTTCATTTGTCAGCATATAAACATCTCGGCCGTTCTTGATGTAGTGATAAATGTGAACTTCGTCGTGCGGCCTATCAATTTCAACGTCAGTGCCAAGACGAGCAACGTAATCTGCAAGCTCCGATGCTTTTACGCACTTAAACTCGCCATTAAGCTCACGAGGTACACAATCGACGAAAACAATTTTTGCCGATTGCGCCTTCAACGCCTTAAGCTCTTTCGCACTTTCCATGCTTATGCTTGTTGCTCCGGGAACAATTAAGAGCTTAAACTCCTCGCCGTTTATGCAAAGCTTTTCATTTTTTACCGTTACGTTTTTCAAGTAATCTGCCGGAATTATATCGTAATCAATTTGCCGTGAATAAAGTTTTTTTGCAACATTCTCCAAAGGCAATGCACCGTTTTTAAGCCATCTAAATTCCGCATCGTAAAAAATTAGGGCATCGGCCTTGTGAACACCGCCTGAAAGAAGCTCGGCGCTCCGCTCCATATAGCCTATTATTTTGCCGAAATATTTATATTGCGGATTTTTTCCGCGGTAGTAAAAAATTGGCGGACAGTCCGCATCGTTTTCCTTTGCAGAAAATGCGTGAGGAACAAAATAGTTTATTCCGCGAACAAGCATATGGTCACACAGCCATTTCATTGTTTTTGTGCCCTCTACCCAACCAAAGGCACCGAAAATCTCGCACATGGCGTTGCCGTGCTTTTTTTCATCCAAATGCGCCATGGAAGAGCCAAGCTTTGCAAGCATAAACTTAAAGAAATTGTAATTCATGTGTTTATACGAAACCGGGCCTGCATTATCACAATCCTTCAAGCCGGGCACAAGCTGAGTAAGCACCACGTCAATTCCCGACATATCCTGTCCGTCTAATGCCCTGAAATAGTGGCCGACTCCGTAGCCGGTTGTTGCATCCCTTCGGTTATCCTCAATTACATGTCCGATATAGCTTATCCCGTGGCTGTGGCACCATGAGGCAATTCGGTTACAGAAATTTTTTCTGTACTCATCCGTTATATAATCCATAAAGGCATATCGGATTTTCGCCTCTCTCCCGTCGTCAAAGGCCGACCAGAGCCCCGGAAGAAGGAGCAGAGCCTCATCGCCAAGCTTTTCCTTTAAGTAGGTAATAACACCGTCCGAATAAGGGTAATTACAAAAAGGCTCTCCCATTTCAGTGTTAAAGCCGGATGTGCTGGTTGTGTCATTATGAAAGGCTGGCTCATCCGAGAAGAAGCCGATAAAGGTATCGCCGAATTCTTCCTTTATATTAGTATAATGCTTTTCGTAAACCTCATCAATTAAAATATCAACCGACTCCGGATTGAGCATATCAATATATTCCTTGTAGGACTGCCCAATCCCCATGCGGGTTTTCTTTATAAAAAATACCCGCCACATTCCCTCCGGCAGTGCAAAATGCACCAGTCCGTCCGAAACACCGTCCGTTATATCAATTGCTTCTCCTGTGAAAAGCTCGCTTTCCGGAGTATGTCGGCACGCAATTGCCGCCAAAAGCACCTGGTCACCCCAGATGTGGTGCTCGGTAAGCAGTGCCAAATCGTCATTCCCACCGGGAATATCCACATGGCTTTCGGTAATGCCCCAAGCCATTTTATCCTGATTTTTTCCGTGCAGGCCGCCGTTTGCATAGCCCGTGGGAAAGTGCTTGTCATCCAATATCCAAACCTTCATATTGCGCTTTTTACATTCCTGCAAAATAAAGCGCAAATCCGAAAACCATCCCTCACCGCAAAAATCCTCGTGAGTTCTGGACTCCAGGCATACCGAACGTATTCCGCAATTATAAATTGCTTCTATTTCTTCCTTTAATATATCCAAAGACTCCCCGTGCAACCAGAAAAAGGGAGCAATTCTGTCACTATTTAAAAAATCATTCAATCCCGTCACTTCCTTATGATAGATTAGTTTTTGTTCCCCAATGGCACCCTAAGGTGCCGTTGGGGAGGAAGGAAACATATATGAAAAGACTTTGCTATCAAGCCCTTTCACCGAATTAAAGAAGGTTTTTAAGCCTGAGAAGCATAACTGCAGCCTCCGCCCTTGTTGCGCTTCCCTTCGGCATAAAGCTTCCGTCTGCATAGCCGTTGGTAATTCCTGTGGCCGCAGACCAATTTATCTCTTCCAGTGCCCAAGATGAAATATCCGCACTGTCAGTAAACTCGGGCACATTTCTATCTTGCCACGTTGCGGCACTGTGTATTGCAAAACGGCGAATCATAACCGCCATTTGTTCACGAGTGATAGCCTCATACGGCGAAAACGTTTTTTCGCTTGTGCCCAGTACAATACCGTTTTCATAAGCCCACGCAACCGCCTGGCTAAACCAATCTCCAATGCTTACATCTTCAAAAACGTTAATGCCCTGACCGAATTCACCTGACATTAAGTAAAGTATGCGGCAGAATTCAGCGCGCGTTATTCCCGCATCCGGGTCAAACACACCGTCACCGCGGCCGTCAACGCAGTAGGATTCATAAAGCTCTCCCACCTCGTTATATGCCCAGTGTCCTGCCATATCCTTAAGGTCAGCGCGATTTCTTATAGCTCTGTAGTAAGGATAAAGCGTTTTGATGCCGTCAGTAACACCTGTGTTACTGTAGGGCACGCTTAAAGCCTCATCCAAATAATATCCAACAAATTCAAATCCCTCTTTTGCGGGCGGGTCGGCAATTTTGCCACCGCCTACAACTGAAACGCTTCCGACGCCTTGGATGGTTACTTTGATTATGCCGGTCGTTCCGCCCCCTATTCCGCCGCCGGAGCCTGTTGAAGGCTTACCTGCTGAGCCGGAAGGCTTTGATGCGGCACCACCGCCTCCGCCACCGCCGGAGGAATTCTTAGTCCACGATGCGGTAAGCGTTACATTTGCATTAGGCATAACAAAGCTTTCACCCACTGCCAGCACCTCAATATCCTCCTCGGCAATTCCCGGATAGGTTATTTTCCAGCCGGCAAAGCTGTAGCCGGAAAGGGTTAATTCACCGGCCTTAACCGTTACAGTGCGTCCTACGCGAACGGTTTCATTTTCCGGGAATGTTCCCAGTGCGCCAAGGTCATCTTTATAGGTAATTAAATAAGTGTCGTGGTCGGCACCCGCCGCCTTAACCGAAATTGCTCCGCTTACGTTTTTAATAACAAGTGTCGCGGATGTGTTTGAATGTCTTGTATAAACGTAGTCCGTTCCGTTCTCAAGAGTCGTACCCTCACGAATAACCGTAACATCATCCGGCATATAGTAGCCGTCATTATCGCTGAAGCTTACCGTTACGTCTGTGCCCTTTAATGCTGTTGCCGGACCGCTCGATGCAATATTTTCAAGCTCATAGCTTATTGTTGCATCCGCAGTCAAAGCTTCAAACGAAGCCTTTACGGTAATATCGGTGTAAAGTCCATCTATGCTCATAAGCTCGGAAACCGTACCCTTTTTAACCACGTTGCCGCGAACACATTCCTTTACGCGCATTCCGTAAAGCTCGGCAATGTGACCCCAGTTGCCCGATGTGCTCAATATTTTTATCTGTATACTGCTTACTTTAACGGTTTTGCCGAATTTGATTTCCTTTTCCGTTAGGTCGGCCTTATCCGCATATGCAACCGTTCCGCTCGTAACAAGGTTTGTGTAGTTAGTTCCGTCCGACGAAGTGTAAATTTCGTAGTTTACAATCTTACCCTCGCTCGAATCCTGACGCGGCAGGTAGTAAAAGCCAGCAAGCTCTGTTTCACGCGGGAAGGTGACCGTTATATAGAACGGCTTTTTATCCTTCTCTTCAACAACCTGTGGAACACCGCCTACAACAGTATAGCCGGAGTGCCAATAGGTATTTGCATTTCCGTCAAACATGCACGCTGTTTCTTCTTCGTTTCTTGTTGAAGAAGCCGTAACGCTCCAGCCCTCACGGTCTGTTATTTTTTCGTAAACAACAGCCGTGTTTTCAACGCTCCATGAAGAAACCCTATAGCCCGTTTCGGCAGTTGCCTCCACAATAAGCTTTTCATTCTTTCTTACCGTGTCGCCGTTTGCCAAAGTGCGCTCCAAGCCGGAGCCGGTTACTGCCTTTGCGCTTATGCTTCCGCCTGTGCCATCAGCTTCAAAGTTTACCTTATAGCGGCTTGTTCCTCCCACCTTTACGGTGCAACTTTGCGGCTCGCCAATCCAGAAGCTTAAGGTAAACATCGCATCATGCGGGTTAACCTCGGTATCAACATCGTCAAAGAAATATTTGCTTAAAACGATTTCATTGCCGTTAACACTGTAATAGTCTGTATTTACCGGGATTGAGTTATAGCTAAACTCCTTAAGACCCATTGCATCATTTAAGGTGTAGCTGATTTTTATATCCTCCGCCTCATCATGCTCAAACACAACTTCCGAGGGAGTAACCTTTGCTGATACAGGTGTCTTGCCGGTTGTCGGTACAAGGAAGCGAATTTCGCTACCCGTCACATAGCCGCTGAAGCCCTCCGTTACATGGAATTTCACCTTGTTCGTGGTATAGTTAAACGGAAATTCCGTATTCTGCACCATATAGGTGAAGGGATAGCTGTAGCTCTCATCTGCCGCCTTGGCCCAAACATCCTTGCCTTCTGCATCTATTCCTACAGATACATAAACCTCCAGCTTTACAAAGTAGCCGGCTGCACTGTCAGTTCTCGGGTAGTAGTTGAAGCCTCCTATTGTTGTTTGCTCGCCGAAGTCCACAATCAAATCAATGGGTGCGTTATCCTTCTTACCCGTTGAATTATCGTAGAATGAATGCCAGTAGGTACCCAAATCACCGTCAATTATATATTCGGCACCCCTGGTGGAAACAAAGCTTGCGCTTTCCGCCGTCCATGTGGACTTGCTTTTCATTTCCTTAGAAAGTGTTATTTCGTTAAGCTCGGCACATTCTGTTATAAGCTTAAACTCGTCTACGCTTATCGCAGCTTTATTTATCTTCTTAATCACAAGCCTTATTGCCTTCAGCTTAAGGTTTGCTCTGAAAAGATATGTAAAATCCTTAGAAAATGCCGTTGTGCAGTACTTTTTGAAGCTTGTGCCGTCCTCACTTACGTAAATATCCGCCTCTTCAATTTTCATCCCTTCTTCCGAAGTGTAGCCAATACCGCTTATACACATGGCCTCCGCAAAAGTGAAGTCCACCGTCACGGGCAGTGTTGAAGCTTCCCAGCACGTTTTTTCTGATAAATCCCATGCCTTGGAAATGCTATCATCTGCCGAAAGGGATACATTTTCCCTCTGCGCCAATGAAATTTCATCCGTCAGCGTATTGTCGCGCAAGCCCATGTCGCGCTTTATAAGCTCAATTTCCGCACCGGTTGAGAAGGTATTGCTTTGGGTTTCAACAATAACAAATTTTATGCCGGTTACCGCGAAGTTTTCTCCGAAAAGCATTTTACGTGGGGTTGTATCGCTGTTGCCGGAATAGGTCCACTTTTCGCTTTCTCCGAGAAGGTAATAATTCTTACCGTCAGTTGTACCGTAAACCTTGGCACGCGTCACCTTGCTGGATCCGTTTCTGGGCACATATCTTATTCCGGAAATCACCTTTGTTTCTCCGAACGTGACTGTAACAATATGCGGAAGCTTCACTGTTGAAATGTTGCTCTCGCCTACCGTTTGGTAATCCGAATGCCAGAATGTTTCCTTATCACCGTCAAAAAGGTATGACGGCGGATTATTTTTGTGTGACGTGTTAGCCGTAACCGTGAATGAGCCTGTGTTTTTGTAAATTAAGAATTCTTCAATTCTTGCTGCTTCCACAAGCTCGTATTGGCTGTTTTCGCCGATTATATGCATATCAGCCAGTGCAATTCCGCTCATTTCCGATGAGTCGAAGGAAACTGCCAGGTGCGTGAGCTTAATGTTAAAGCCGAAATCCGTTAATAATGTGCCGTCACCCAGTCCGAAAAGCTTGCCGATTTCAAACCAATCTTTTCCGTTTGCGCTTCCGTAAATAGCGGATTTTTTGATTGCTCCGCAAGCATCCGCCTTAATTGTGCGAACGCCGGAAACCGCGGTAAGCTGTGAAAAGCTGTAAATTACATATTTCTTTTCCGGAACGAATGTGGGCGTTTTTTTCATGTCCGTCAAAACCGTTACCGCATTGCCGTCGATGCCGAGTGCATCAGTCGCCTCAACGCCTATAATGCTTGTAACGTTTTTGTCCAAATCCGCATCCGAAAGATAAATCTCATCGGGATCGCGGTATTTAATCGGAGAAAGGCTGTAGGTATCCTTAAGGGTACCAAGCTCCTTAATATTACCGGTTACAGCATCCTTAATATCGCTGACAGAGAGCTGGCTTTGCTCTAAGAACACCGTCTGTTCTCCGATTTTCACAAAGCTTAACGCAATGTAATCGTTATCAATGTCAGATGCCGGTATTCCGGTGAAATCCACACCGTAGGAAGCTATACTGCCAAGCGAGGCGAAGCCTTCATCCGTACTTTTTGCTATGCTTAAATATTCCGGATAAGCTGTGCCCGCGTTCTTTAATATATCAGTCCTTGCTCCGTCGAATACGGTTTTCGGCATAATGTATGTTCCGTAAGATGATACCGTTACACCCTCAAGCTTGCCGATGCGTGTTATGTATCTTAATGTTCCGCTTTGGACATTGCCCTCACCGTTCTTGATAACGCCGCCGTCGAAGTCCGGCATAAGCTCTACCTTTCCGGTAAGAAGCACAAGAGCGCCGTTGGACACACAGCCGAAAACAGAGCTGCTTTTATCCAGCTTTATATTGTAAGCTCCGGTTGCTCCTGCTTGCGCCGTTCCGAAGGTTGCCCCGGCGGCGGCATCAATAAAGTTAACGCCGACTGTTCCGGTGAACGGGCCGATAAGCTTAATGTGACCGTTAATCTCACCAGCATTGATGTTTAAACCCATGTTATTTTCCTCGTTTGCCGTGCCCATCGTGTTACCGGCAACGGATACCGCGCCCTTTAACTGAACAGTACCGTTATTTTGCACCCAAACAGCGCCGCCGTTGTTTTTCGCCTTGTTGGCTGTAATGCTTCCACCCTCCAAGGTAAGCGTTCCGCCGTGTACCAAAAATGCACCGCCGACATTTTCCGACTCACACTCTGTCACAACGCTTCCGGCCTTCATGATAAGCTCTGCTCCGGGAGTAATCTGTGCCGCACCGCCGTTGGGTCTTAATCCGTTTTTAACGGTTGTGCCATTACCGAGAACGATAACGCATGTTTTTGTTGCGTCCGGCCTGTAAAGACCGATTCCGTTTCTATTCAAATCCCATGTTACATTTGTAAGGGTAATTCGGCCGGAATTGACAAATTTTATATATCCGCCCAAGGTGATTTTGTAATTCTCGCCTCCGGCATTGGTACCGTCAATTGTACAGCCGTTTACATTATTCAAATCCTCGCCACTTTCAAGCTCCATGGTGACATCCTTCAAAAGGTGAATTGTTGCTCCGTTTGCCGCTTGCATAGCCTTGATGAGCGAAACATAGCCTGTACCCGTTTCCTCACTGTCACCGATGTAACAAACATAATCCTTGTGGAATAAAAGCTTGCCGGCCTTAGCAGAAGCAAAAAGTCCGGCTTCGGCATCCGACTCTATTTTTTCTGCGCCGGTTGCATCGTTTTTAACGTTACCGAAGGCCAAGCCGTCCGTTGCGCCGGGTGCCGTTACGCCGACAGAGCCGGTGAAATTGCCCACAAGGTCAAGAGTACCGGCACTTGTAAGCTGGATGTTGTTATTCGCTGTGCCAACCTTGTTGCCGGTTACACTTGCGTTGCCCGAAAGCTCAACCCTACCCTTGCCTACATAAATTGCACCGCCGTTTAAGTTGGCTGAGCAGTTTTCAATTGTACCGCCCAAAAGCTTAACCACGTTATCGGTTGCCGCACTGGGATTTAGACCAATTGCTCCGCCCTGTCCCTCTGTGCTTTTGCAGTTTGAAATTTTTGCGCCGGCATTTACAGTTACAGTTCCGCCGTTTACGAAAATTGCACCGCCGCCGTGTTTAGCAACGCAGTTTTTTATTTCTGAGCCGCTTTCCATAACAACCTCAGCCGTCGCTCCGGTTGCGGTCTGTGATATTTCAATTGCTCCGGCGTTGCTATCTCTCTGCTTGTTTTCGCCGTCCAACACCGCGCCGTTTGCAAGTGTAAGCTTACTTGTTTTTGTAGCCTCACCCTCTACAACCCAAATGCGATTTCCGTTTGTTTTAACATTAACATTTGAAAGCGTTACGGTTGTGTGCATAATCTGCATTTGCGCATTCAAGGTTAATGTGTGGTTTGCGCCGCTCTCATTTGTACCGTCAATGCTAACGCTCTTCATGCCGCTTTCGTATGTAACATCAGCAAGAAGGTGAATTGTATCGCCGGCCTTTGCCGCACCGAGCGCTGCGGTAAGTGATGTATATGTTGTTTCCGCATTGTCGTTAATATAGCAAACCTCCGGCTCTTCAAGCATAAGCTTGCCGGACTTTACAGAGCCGACAACCTCCGAATTTGTATCCGATACAATATTTTCCGCTCCGGTTGCTTCATTTTCAACATTGCCTAAAGTTGTACCTGTTGCCGTTACGCCGACAGAGCCGGTGAAATTGCCCACAAGGTCAAGAGTACCGGCACTTGTAAGCTGGATGTTGTTATTCGCTGTGCCAACCTTGTTGCCGGTTACACTTGCGTTGCCCGAAAGCTCAACCCTACCCTTGCCTACATAAATTGCACCGCCGTTTAAGTTGGCTGAGCAGTTTTCAATTGTACCGCCCAAAAGCTTAACCACGTTATCGGTTGCCGCACTGGGATTTAGACCAATTGCTCCGCCCTGTCCCTCTGTGCTTTTGCAGTTTGAAATTTTTGCGCCGGCATTTACAGTTACAGTTCCGCCGTTTACGAAAATTGCACCGCCGCCGTGTTTAGCAACGCAGTTTTTTATTTCTGAGCCGCTTTCCATAACAACCTCAGCCGTCGCTCCGGTTGCGGTCTGTGATATTTCAATTGCTCCGGCGTTGCTATCTCTCTGCTTGTTTTCGCCGTCCAACACCGCGCCGTTTGCAAGTGTAAGCTTACTTGTTTTTGTAGCCTCACCCTCTACAACCCAAATGCGATTTCCGTTTGTTTTAACATTAACATTTGAAAGCGTTACGGTTGTGTGCATAATCTGCATTTGCGCATTCAAGGTTAATGTGTGGTTTGCGCCGCTCTCATTTGTACCGTCAACGCTAACGCTCTTCATGCCGCTTTCGTATGTTACATCCGCAAGAAGGTGAATTGTATCACCCGTGCTTGCCGCACTGAGCGCTGCAGTAAGCGTTTCATACTTTGTTTCCGTATCATTGTTGATATAGCAAACGCCACCCTCTGCACTTACCGCGACCGTGCACAGAAAAAGCGCCGTCAGCATCATCACAAGAATGACCGCTGTTTTCAAGTGTTTTTTCATAACTATGTTCTCCTTCTTTCTCTTAGTTTAAGGCCGAAGCCATTATGCACTTATATATTTTATCAGCTCGGAAAATTTTGCCCTGTCCGCCTCTTCATCACCTGTGCGCACAGTAAATTCCGCACTGTAAAAGCCAGTGTAATTCATTTTCCGAAGAATCCGCATGGCTTCCGGAATATCCACCGAGCCGGTGCCGGGGATAACCTCTCTCACATATTTACCGGAAAGCGTGCGCATTTTTGTGCCCCCGGCCGGCGGAGAGCCGGTCACCAGCATATCCTTAACGTGAACGTGGCATATTTTATCGGAAAAAGCTTTTATAAAATCCGTTATCGTGCCGTCCGCCTCACAAATATTGCCGAAATCGGCAATAACTCCGACATTCCTTCCCACCTCGGCCAAAAAGTCGCCGAAGCCGGAAATGCCGTTAAAAATATAACCCTGGTCCTCATAAACCGTTTTAATCCCCAGTGCCTCCGCATAATCGTAAACCTCTCTAACCACGGCGATGCCTTTTTTAAAGTACTCATCTTTATTCGGCAAAACCTTATCCGGGTCCGCATATTCGGGAATTATTGTGTGGTGCAAATAATCACAGCCAAGCACCTTGGCCACGTTAGCATACGCCTTCAGCTTATCTGTCGCGCCGCTCTCCCTTATATCGCAAAAAACCGAAAAGCACGGAAGCTTTATCCCTTTTTCATCCGCATAGACTTTAAGGCTCTTTGCAGCCTCAATACTCGGCGTGTCAAACTCATGGCTGTTCAAAAGCTCCACTCCGGCCATACCGAAGTAAACTGCGGCATCAATTTTTTGCATATGTGTGTTAAACCGTGCCGTCGGCCCGTTGTAAACACAAAGCCTATTATTCATTCTTTTTCTCTTCCTCCAAAACATCTCTCCTTATACTATATTTTATCTTTTAAGCGCCCTCAAAGCAATGGGTGTTTTTCTATTCTTTATGGGCAATTTGTAAACTAAGTTCTACCCTCCCCATTTTCATTTGCAAAGTAGCGCCGAAACGCCCAATATAACGCCTTTTTGCGCGCATGACATTTTGATGGGTGCAAAAATAAGGTGAAAATTTCCGTAAAAAAACTCTTGACTATCCGCAAAAATGTCAATATAATAAACAATATAAGGAGGCGTATGTAATGCTGAGCAACAAAGATTATTTTAGCTGCAAGCTGAAAACACAGTTTTACTCCAAGCTTATTTCTTACGATTTTCCGTCGCTTATACTTAAGGACAATTTATCCATGCACAACATTTGCGTGCACCATTACTTTCAGCGCGAATGTATGAAGCATGACCATGATTTTTTGGAGCTTGCCTATATTGCGGACGGTGATGTTCTTCATATTCTCAATGATGAAAAAAACACGCTTCACCCGGGTGACTATTTTTTTATAAACTACGGTGACATTCACGAATACAAAATTCTTTCATCGGACATGGCTGATATTATAAACTGCTGTTTTTTGCCGGTTTTCTTAAACCAGTCCATGGCGGAATGCCGTGATTTTTCCAGGCTTTTGGAAGCCCATCCTTTTTCCTTTTTTCCCAGTATGCTAAACAACAATCCCTCTAACCACGTGTTTCATGATGATGACGGTAAAATACGTGAGCTTTTGGAGGAAATGATAAAAGAATACAATTCGTTGGAGCTTCGCAACGCCGAAATTATAAAGCAAAACCTTATTAAAATAATCATTCTTTCCATGCGAAAAATCTGCAAGCACGATGAAAGTAATGTAGCTAAGTCATCCATCGTTTCCGACGCCATTTTATACATCGAAGAAAATTTACTTTCGCCCGAACTTTCCATAAGTGAAATTTCCGCCAACTCCGGGCTTAGTCGTCAATATATTTCACGAATTTTCAAACAGGCAACCGGCCTCACCTTTACGCAGTACATTAAGAAAAGAAAAATCAGCCAATCGTGCTACCTTTTGTGCACCACGGACAATTCCATTTCGGAAATAATTGAAAACTCAGGCTATAACGACCCCAAAAGCTTCTACCGCGATTTCAAAGAGCAAACCGGCTTAACCCCGTTAAAATTCAAGCAGGTTCATAAAATTTAATTTAAGAGAACATGAAAAAAGCTATCCGCATTTTTGCGGATAGCTTTTTATTATTTATAGAGAGGGCCGTAAGCCTCGCACGCGCGATAATCGGTGGAGGTTGCATCCTCCCCTTTACCAAAGCCCGTCCATGCGTGCGGACGGAAGATTTTCTCACTCGTTACGTTATGGATTGAAACCGGTATTCTGAGCATGGATGCAAGCGTAATCACGTCCGCTCCGACATGGCCGTGAACGGTTACGCCGTGGTTAGCTCCCCAGTTTGCCATAACGGAATAAACATCGCAAAACGCGCCTTCACCGGTCAAATTAGGCGCAAACCAGGTGGTGGGCCAGGTGGGATCCGTCCTCTTATCCAGCACATCGTGCACATCATCCGGCAGACACACGGTATAGCCCTCCGCAATTTGAATTGTGGGGCCAACCCCGTCAACAATATTCACCCTTATCATGGTAACGGGCATTTCTGCTGACGTCTTGAAGTGCGAGGAAAAACCTCCGCCGCGGAAATAGCCGTAATCGGCGCGGCACCAATCCGTTGCCTTCAGGCACGCCTTTATATCCGCATCGGTCATTTCCCACCATTTTTTCATTATTCCGTTGCCTTCCTCATCCTTAACAGCGCCCGTTGCATCCAAAGCAGTTGCACCGGAATTGATAAGGTGAATTATTCCGTTTGCCGCCTTTCCGGTCAGCTTTTTGCCGGTTACTCGCTCAACGGCCTCGGGCGACCAATACGTTCTTACATCGTGGAAGCACGGTGCCTTACCTGTTAAAAGCGTTGCCAAAAGCATGGATATGCCGTTTAAGGTATCGTTTTCGGTTGCAAACGCAAAGGGCGCTTTTTTGCCGTTCCAGTCAAAGCTGGAGGCCATAATCGCTTCGGTAAAATCGCCGTTGGGCAACCAATCCGTCCACATTCTTTGCCCCTGGAATCCGCCTACAATTCCGTTTCTTCCAAGGCTTTCTTCGCTCCAGCCCATTTTTTTAAGCTTGGGATTGCCAAAAAGAATATCCCTAACAATAAGGCTGAACTTCGCAATAAACTCCAAATCCTTATCCTCCGGAATAACCTTGGATTTTACGATTATTTCCGGCAGCTGTTTGCCCTTGTTTTTATCAAAGCCCTCCCGGCAGTTTTCTTTTATCCAAGAAAGTGCCTTATTATATTCCTCTTTATCGTAAATTTCAAGGGTAATTCTTCTTAAAACCTCGGTCAGGTCAACCCATTCTGCTCTCAGTCCCAAATATTTTTGCATAAAGTCCGCATCACAGCATGAGCCGGCAATACCCATGGAAACGCCGCCAATGTTGACGTAGGCCCGATTTTTCATTTGTCCGACCGCAACGGCACCCTTTGCAAAGCGTATAATCTTTTCCGCAACGTCGTCCGGAATTTCTTTATTATCGGCATCGCAAACGTCGCGCCCGTAAATCGAAAATGCAGGCAAGCCCTTTTGCGCATGAGCCGCCATTGCCGCCGCAAGATAAACTGCTCCCGGTCTTTCGGTGCCGTTAAAGCCCCAAACCGCCTTTGTTGTTGTCGGGTCCAAATCCATGGTTTCACTGCCATAGCACCAGCATGGTGTAACCGAAAGCGTTGCTGTTACGTTTTCCTTTTCAAACTGCTCGCGCACGGCCGCCGCCTCCGCACCACCACCGATTGTGGTGCATCCTATTACACACTCGACAGGTGTTCCGTCACAGTAAAAAACGTTTTCTTTAATAAGAGCGGCGGCCGCCCTTGCCATGCCCAGAGTCTGCTTCTCCAATGACTCTCTTACGCCGCCGCAACGGCCGTCAATTATCGGCCTAATTCCGATTTTCGGCTTGTTCATTATTTCATCCTCCTTATTTTTTGGTAAACCCATTGATTTTATTTTTAGGCTGTTATATAATATAACCACGATAAATTATAGCATTTAACAATTATTTACACAATTTAATTTTGCAACAAAAATATGGAGTTTTTGGTATGAATATAAAAAAATCAACTTATATCGGCCATGTGTTCAAGCAGTACAAGGTGAATATTATTGACAGTGGCCATGCTCTGGTGGACAGTGAATGGAACGCCTCTTATGTGTGCTCGCCGTTCTCCCGGCTTTATTATGCGGCCGCCGGCTCCGCCTCACTTTTAGTCAAGGGCAAGCACATTTCGTTGGAGCCCGGCCGCTTTTATCTTATTCCGCTTGGCACCGAATACAGCTGTAGTTGCCATTCGGAATTTGACCACCTTTATTTTCACATTAACATTGATGCGCCAAACGGCTATGACCTTCTGCGCGGCGCGGTGTGTGTTTCCGACGAAATCCCCTGCGAAAAAATCCGCCATCTTATTGACCTTTATTTTGACAGCTCAGTTTTTTCACAGTTAGAGCTTCAATCTGAAATTTACCGCTCACTTCAGGCGCTTCTTAAACTTCAGCCCAAGTGTCCGGATATTGAAGGCTTGCTATCGCCGGATATAGCCAAAACGGTAGGCTACATTAAGGTCAACCTTTCCGCCCAGCTTACAACCGAGGAAATTGCAAAAAGTCTTTATCTTTCCAAAAACACCTTGGCAAAGCGCTTCAAGCGCGAGGTCGGTATTCCTATAGGCAAATACATCGACAAGCTTATTTTCTTCGAGGCGGAGAAACTGCTTTCCGATGCACAGCAGGCCTTGGAAAACCGCCGTGC
>CAZITC010000002.1:0-18333 GCA_964542085.1 uncultured Ruminococcus sp.
GGTATCGTGATTCATCTGTGGCCATCCTTCCATGATTTATTTGTAATTTTATTATACCATAAAGCAGTAAAATATGCAACATAAAAAGGAAAAAGCGTGTATATTTGGAAAAAATAAAAAAATTTTAAAAAAATTTAAACTTTTTTCTTGCTTATCTGACAACTATGTGTTATAATTAATTTAATGTATCATGCATTCGGTGTTTTTTGCTGTTTAAAATTATTGCAGCAGATAGGCCTAAGGCATGTGCTGCAAGTGTTATTAATTAATCAGGGAGGAGTAACAACATGAGAAACAAAGTACTTGCATTGATCCTGGCGCTCGTCATGATGGTATCGGTTACTGTTATGGCACCTGTGGCTTCATTGGCTGCAGACGGGGTTGAAGCGATCGGCCCGGATACTGTTACCGAGGCTGCGGCTCTTCTTATGACCTTGAATGTTCTTCAGGGCTATGAAGACGGTTCGCTTCAGCTTGAAAACAACATTACAAGAGCAGAATTTGCGGCTATGCTCGCAAGAATGCTCAGAGGAACAGATGAGCTTAACCTTAACGCCGGTGCTATCGTTCACGATAAGTTGAGCGAAACACCCGAGAATATCGCGGCTGTTAAGGCGGCTGAGGAAAAGAAGAAGGCCGGCATCACCGATGAGCCTGTTGCTGAGGGCACACCCGGTGAAAGCGTAACAACTACCGGTGCAAAGGTTTATTACACCGATATTAACGCAACCAACATTGCAGAGCCCTTCTCCGATGTCACAAGTGACCATTGGGCATATTCTGAGGTTGAATATTTAAGAAGCCTCGGTATTGCATCCGGTCATAATGACGGTACCTTTAAGCCGGATGATAACGTTACATATGAGCAGATTGTAAAGCTCGTTGTTGCGTCGCTCGGTTATGACTTCATGGCGGAGTCTTACGGCGGTTATCCGGACGGTTATTTGAGAACAGCGAGCCAGCTTAAAATATTAAAGAACGTTGGCGGCGCTGTTAACACAGCTGCTACAAGACAGCAGGTTGTCGTTCTTCTCTTCAATGCGATAACAGCACGTTATCTCGTTGTTGACGGAATTAAAGACGGTAACAATTTCTATGAAACCGGCAGAAGCCTTCTCAGCTATGTTTATGAGATTGACACACTCTCCGGCTATAACATGACCGCTACAGAGAAGTCCGGTAAAGTGCTTCCCTCCGGTGCATGCGAAAAGGGTAAGGTTGTTCTTACCGGCAGAAACACTGACGGTGACCTTGTAAACCTTGACCTTAACTATTACGACGAAGCGGTTAACGATTATCTCGGTTATGACCTTAAGGCATATGTAAAGCTTGATGATGAGAATAAGACAACCGGTGACTTGCTGATTGCATTCCCCACCAGCACAGCTAGAAGAATAACAATTGCAGCAGAGGATATTATTTCCGCTGACACAACAAGAAATGAAATTGAGTATTACGCACTTGACGGTGATGAATACGAGGAAGAACTTGTTACATACAAGAGCAATCCGACCGTTATCTACAACGGATATGCTCTGTCCAGCGGCTCTTTGGCCGATGATACCTTTGAAATTTCTAACGGTTATGTAGAGTTTGTTTCATTTAATAACGGTAAGGATTACGACCTCATTGTTATTGAGGACTACCTTCCCCTTTATGTTGAAACAGTTAAGGCAAGCACTCAGACCTTGAAGGGTGTTGCTTATAAGAAGGGCTCTTTGAATTCCAACTATGAAATTTGCCTTGATAACACTCTTACAAGCAAGGAAGTAAGAGAGAAGAAGGCAAAGGATCCTTCGTTTAAGGAAGTTGAGCTTACAGTTATTGATGCTGACGGTTATGAGAGCGATTTCTCTGCAATTTCAGAGGAAAGCGTTGTTGAAATCAGAGGCTACAGAGCAGCTGATAAAATGCACTACACTGTATACCTCGGCGGTAGCGTTGATACCGGTAAGATTACAAAGCGTAGCTCCGATTACATCTACATCGGTGAAACCAAGTATGAGGCTATAAAGGGAAGTACAGATCTCTTCACAAGCTTCAAGAACGGCAGCAACGTTAAGGTTTGCACAACTAAGGACGGTTATGCATTCTATGCAAAGGCAATGCAGTCCTATTCTGACGACCTTAAGTACGGACTTCTTGTTCGCTCCTCTCAGAGCGAGGAAAGCTTCGGCGAGTCTGCACTTAAAGTTAAGGTTTTGACAACCGACGGAAAAATGGGCATTTATGAGTTTGCTGAAAACATGAAGCTCGTTTACATGGACGGCACTGAATACAGATACAATTCCGACAAGGCAGGTGCTTTGACAACAGACGAATTCCTTAACCTTCTTAAGGAGTCTGCAAAGAAGACAGGTCTTAAGGTTTCCAGCGTGCTTGCAGGAAATGCTACCGCAAGACCGTTAGAGCAGCTTGTTAAGTTCTCTGTAAATTCAGAAAACAAGATTAAGGAAATCGTAGTAGCAAGACCCTTGTCCTCCGTTCCGGCAGATGAGGATCCCGCAAACTACTTCACAGTACTTACTGATGACGTAGGAGGCGCTTACTCTAACGTAGGTGTACTTTACGGAACGCCTTATGTTATTTCTGACTCAACAGCTATCAGAGTTCCTACTGAAGGCTATGATTATAGCGACAGCGACTATAGAGTAAGTAAAATCGGTACCGGTGCAAGAGCAGGTCACGGCTATGTTCTTTACGATATCGACGAAAACGGAAAGCCCGCTATACTTATCACCAAGAACGAGTGGCTTACCGATACCACAAGCAATGATGAAAACAGAACTCTTATTGTTATGGAGTCTGTTCAGCCGGCAACGCTTTATAAGAATGAAGAATATACTGACGTATTCGAATTCGGCGTTATTAACGGCTCCGCTTACGAAACAAAGTATTCTCTCATTGAAAAGCCCAGCAACAATAAGGATTACTTCGGTGGAAAGAATGCTTTCGGTACAATAAATATTGATGGAACAGATAAGAATGTTTACCGCATCGGTGATATAATCAATCCTGGTTACTGGTCATCAGGATACTTGTATCAGGTTTTCACTCCCGGAACAACGTTTGAAACTATTGACGGTGGCTATACCGGTACATCGGATCCCGGCTTCTGGGGAATTGAAGACTTCATCACAAGAATTGTAAAGGGCACAGCGGATCAGTACTTCCATGTCGGCGTAGGTAAATACAATGACGGTAACTGGGGAAGCCTTAAGAGAGAGTATACCTTCGGTAAGGTTGGCTCAGCCGGCTCATCCAGAATAAACGTTCTTTACGGTACAAGCGCAAGCAACGCTGTAAGCGTAGAGATTTCCGGTAAGCGTGCCGTTAAGTATGACTGCGCAACAGGTTATGTTTCCGTCGTAAGTGCATCTGAAATTACAGAAGAGGATTGGGTATTTGTTCAGCAGTCCTACAAGGAAACAAAGATGATCATGTTCTTCACAAATGTTGATGAAGCGGATGTTGCAAACATCAAGGTTGGAGAAAACGAAAGAGATTAAGAGTCAGGCAGTTTAGCCGCGGGGTCTTGAAGCTTCAAGGCCCCACGGAAGAATAGTGCGGGTTATTCCGCTTTATTTAAAGAAAGGATTGGCAATATATGAAACTTAAAAAAATTGCTGCTTTTATTATTGCCGTAAGTATGACAGTCGGACTCTTGTCGGTATTTCCGGCTTCGGCACTCACACCCGTAACGGGCTATGCCGAGGAAATAACCGTTAATGAGAGCTTTGATGGCTCATACAGCGAAGATTGGTTTGTTATGAAAAACGGGTCCTTTGCAGATGACAAGGCGAAGCTTATTGTCGGCGAGGGTGGCTCTATTGCCATGAAGCCCGAAATTAATACAACCGATAAAAAGCAGATTATAGCTGAATTTGACATTAATGCCGATATAACCTACACGGATCCTTGGTCTGCGGCATACATCGGCATGAGCTTAATGCAAATGGGCGCGAATCCCGCTTCCGCAGTAAACGGATCGTGGGTTGGTATAACAAATGAAAAGCTCATTTTATGGCACTCTACAAATGAAGGCGGATATGCATGGGGCAACACAAAAAATAACGGCGTTGTTCTTGTGGATAACACCTTCGGATCAAAAAACATTTCGGTAAGAATTATTTATGAAGGCACCAATGTGGAGCTTTACATAAGAAATAACGATGCAACACCTGCTGAAGGTGCAACGGAGCCGGCTTATGTTCTTGCGGTTTCACTTGCGGCACCTTTACAGAAGGCGGCAACACTTACCTCGGGAACAGAGAAACTTGATTCCGCTATCACTTTCCCTGAGAAGTACAACGACAGATATTTTGCAATTTGTACTTCGACTGCAGCAAGTGATGAAAGCGGCTGGGAATTTGGCGGCGAAGGTGCTGCAACAGGCGGAAGCACACCGGCAACTCCGGCAGAGCCTGAGTTTGTTCTTGTGGACAACTTCGTTTGCAAGTCCTACAGCGAGCTTCTTATGACTGAAAGTGAAAAAACAGCACTTGAAGCAACTAAAACAACACTTACAGACATCGTTGCAAAGTATGGAACAGACGAAAGACTTTATTTGGATGCTTCAATTGATGTTGATGCGTTGAATGCATTTGTTGATGAGATTGATGCACTCCTTGCAAAGAGCGATGCTCTTTCTTCGGAGTATAAGACTCTTGACACAGCAATTACTACGGCATTGGGAACAGCTGTTTCATTAACCTATGTAACAAGCTATAACACAAGCCTTGATAACTATGAGACAGTCCTTGATTCGGCTGATTTAACAATTTACAGCGAAGCTGATATCAATGCCGCAAAGGGAAAGATTACTGATGCAAGAGCGTTTCTTAATGCAACAACTCTTACAAAAGCGGATCTTGAGGATGCTCTTACGGAAATCGGAAATGCTGTTGGTACAATCGGTATTTGCACACTGGAGGGTATTCCCGCTTACTCTGTAAGCTTCACAGATCCTTCTTATACTTATTCTGACCTCATAAGCTCCTGGAGCGTGGACGGTAACGGCGAAAGCGGCGTTCAGGTTTCCGGTGAAGAAGGCGCTTTGATTAAGATGGACTGGAACGGTAACAGAAGATACAAAATGCAGTATAAAAAGAGCTTCTCTAACTACAGTGTTAAGGCAACATTGACAAAGGTTGCAAGCGGTATGAGCACAATGGGTATAAGACAAACTCTTGGCGCAAATACCTTTGAATCCGATGGCGGTTCACCCTCTCTTACCGGTGGTGATAATGTTGTATTCATTGCGACAGAAGGCTCAGGTAACATGAAAAATATCTACATCGGTGTAAGGTCAATGAGTCGTGTCGGTGACAATAATACGGTGGTTGGTCTTAAAAGAACAATGTTTTCCTACAACATCAGTGCAATTCCGGATGCAGTGTTCAACAATGACCTTTCGGCTACCTTCCTTATTAAGGATATGGACGATATGATTGAGTTCTATGTTGTGGCAGGTAGCACAAACGTAAGACTTGCAACAATTTACTTCAATCCCCAGAAGGTATCCGATAAGTACACAAGCGGCTTGCTTATCAATGACAGAACAGGCGATTCTAAGGAATTTTCAGACGTAACAATTCCCGGACCTGCTGACAGTGTTATCGGTTTTTCCGGACGTAACGGTTGCTACGGTATCCGTGATTTCCAGATTAACACCAATGTTCTTCCGGACAGCCCTGATAAGTACATTGCTGACCCGTCATTAAAGCCCATAAGCTTCAATTTTGCGTTTGAGGGCACTGATGATAACTTTACTGCAATCGCAGAAGAAAAGAACTTCAGCTTTGACGCACTTTACAGCGAAGTTAAGATTTACGGACGTGATGCTTATGTACAGAACAAAAACGTAAGCGTGCTTAACGATTCTGTAGCATCTGTTAAGGCTGCAACAGGCGATTCCATCATCAAGCTTGACATTGCGGGTGCTAAGGCAACCGCTGTAAGAAGAGGTACCGATGTTATCACCGTAAGCTACGGTGAGGACTTTAAGACCTCCAGACTTGTATCTGTTAACTCTGCTTATACAGCACCGACAGATATATTCGCAAGCAGAATTGTAGAGGCTTCTATTGCTAACTCTCAGGCATTTAAGTGCCTCAACATGGGTGATATTGTTATCCCTGCTATAAGCTACAAGCTTCCCAACGGAACAGGTGATATCTTGGCGGATAACTACAAGGTAATCTTCTCTTCCGATGATGAGGATATTATTAAGTTTGACGTAGCAAGGGGAGCATTTATTGCCGGCAACAAATCCGGTGTAACCGACATTTACGCGGAAGTTCCTTACGGTACCTCCGGGGAGTCGAAGAAAAGCACAAAGGTAACCGTTGAGGTTGTTGATGCTAACACCAGCGCAACACCCGGCGCAAGCTACACGGGCTCTCTTAACGAAATCATTGTAAATGCAAACGATACTGTTTCTAATGAAGAGTATGCAAAGATATTTGAGGATGCAAGCGCTTCCGGCTTTGATGTTGACCTCGGTAAGACTGATGAGGATAAGGCAATAAATGCCGGTCTCGTTAAGGAAGCTGTTTCAGAGGCTGTTGCCGAAGGAACAATTGATCCCGATAACATTGACGAAGCAGCACTTCGGGCAGCTATTGACGATGCATTAAACGTTAGAAAGGTTTATGACATTCTTGCTGATGAGGAAGGCACTGCGGACGAAATCGGCGCTGTAGTATTTAGCTCTGAAAATCCATTTGATATTGACTTCACATCATATTATGCAGACCTTACCGATGTTCAGAGGGATACAGTAGTTGTTCGTACGCATACACAGCTTAAGAGAAAAGACCACGCAACCCTTACGAAGTCTGAGATTGCAGAAACAGTTGAAACAATCATCGCGGCTGTTAAGGACGGCGGAGCTATTTCCGGCGGCGGTGGCGGCGGTAAGGTAACCACAAACAACAATGCTAATAAGGGTGGCTCCTTCTCCGCTTCGAACACGACTACAAGCACAAAGGCTAACACCGTTACCAAGCCTCTCCTTACAGGCGATGCGGCAGTTTCACAGGCAGAAAGATTTTCTGATATCAATGATGCGGCATGGGCTAAGGAAGCTATCGGCGCACTTGCTTATGAAGGCGTTGTAGCAGGTTATGAGGACGGCTCAATCCTTCCGAATAAGGAAATTACGCGAGATGAGTTTGTTAAACTTTTGGTAACAGCACTCGGTATTGATATGTCAGATGTAAGCGGCGTTTCCTTCTCTGATATCGAAGCAGGCTCATGGCAGGAAGCGTACATCGCAGCTGCTGTAAAGGCCGGCATAGTAAACGGTACCGGAGCACTTACCTTCGGAAGCGGTCAAACAATTTCAAGACAGGATATGGCAACAATGATTTATAGGGCAATTCTTACATTGAAGTTTAAATTGCCTTCTGATAAATCCGTTGCTTTCAAGGATGCAGAAATGGTTGCAGGCTATGCACTTGAAGCTGTAAACAAGCTTGCGGCATCCGGAGTAATCTCCGGTATGGGTGACGGTATATTCGCACCCGGCGCTCGCGCAACACGTGCACAGGCTATTTGCATGATTTTCAATCTCAGAAACCTGATGAAATAATAAAAACCTAAAAACACCAGGCGGTTTAACCGCCTGGTGTTTTTTGCATGAGGGGGGCAGAGCATCGAGGACATAGGGGTAGGATCGCCAAAAATAACTAATTCTGCTTGCGCTTTAAATGGATTGCTTTAGGCACATCGCACCCAAACGGACTCCTGTAGGCATATCACGCCTCAAGCGGTTTGCTGTAGAGCGTTTTCGTTTGTTGGACTCATTGGGAAAAGCTTATTTTGACCCTTCAACCAAAATCTTCACAAAATTGCGGCCTTTACTGTTTGACACTTGAAAATACGGCCGGACAGTCAACTTACGTTAAATCAAAAATCCAAATAATTTGGTTGTATTTTTGTGTTTTTTGTGATATAATTGACACATACGGAATTTTATGCCTAATTGTATAATTTTTTCAGCAAAAGGAGCTAAACTAATGAAATTATCTGTGGAATTATCCGCGCTTACTGACAAATTCGGCGATTTCAAGGCTGTGGAGCTGGCAAAGAATGCCGGGTTTGATGCGGTGGATTATTCTTTTTATTGGAATAATGAAAAAGAGGCGGTTTTGGGTGACGGTTACATAGAGCATGCAAAAAAGCTCCGGGCGCATATGGATGAGGTCGGCATAGTGTGCAATCAAGCTCACGCACCGTTTTCCTTGGGTTACGGCTGTACGTTTGACACAGCCGATAAAAAATATTTATGGCTTACTCATGCTATGGAGTCGGCGGCAATTTTGGGCGCCGAAAATATTATTGTACACTCACTAACTGTTCCGAAGGGCGTGGATTTTGAAAGCTATAACATTGGCTATTATAAAAGCCTTATACCGTATTGCGAAAAATTCGGTATTCGCGTGGCGGTAGAAAATTTATTTGCGGTGGATACAAAACGTAAGCACTTAATAGGCAAGCTCGGCTCGCCGGATGAATTAAACAGTATCGTTGAAAGGCTGGCTTCGCCTTGGATAACAGCCTGTGTGGACATCGGCCATGCATCGCTTACAGGCAATGAGCCGGAGGAATTTATTGAAAAAATGAAGCCTGGAACAATAAGGGCGCTGCACGTTCAGGATAACGATTATATTTCGGACAGGCACGTTTTGCCATACTCCGGTGAAATTAACTGGTCGGCGGTTATGGCCGCGTTGAAAAACGTCGGCTATGACGGGGACCTTACATTTGAAATTTTCAATTACTTAAAAAAGCTTCCGGATGCCTTGATTTTAGACGGGTTATGCTTTGCCGCTTCGGTCGGCCGGCATCTTATTTCAATGGCGGATGACTGATTTGTCGCCTAAAAGTGGAAGAAGCCATGGCTCTAACAGCTTTGTAGGAGGAATTTTATGTATATTGACGAGCATATTAAAACGAACGTTGTCGGTGAATACGATGTTGCCGTTTGCGGCGGTGGCATCGGTGGAATTTCGGCCGCATTGGCCGCGGCCAGGCAGGGCAAAAGGGTTGTTCTTTTTGAAAGAATGTTCATGCTGGGCGGCCTTGGTACCGCCGGCATTGTAACCATTTATTTGCCTCTTTGTGACGGCTTCGGTCACCAGGTATCCTATTCCATTGCGGAGGAGCTTTTGCGCCTTTCAATTTCGCACGGAGCTGAGGACGAATATCCGGATAACTGGCTTGACGGGGTCGGAACGCGTAGCGAAAACGATAAGCGATTCAGAACGCAGTACAATCCTCAGCTTTTTGCTGTGCTTGCCGAACAGCTGCTATTGGATAACGGAGTGGACATTCTTTACGGCACATATGCTGTCGGTGTTAAAACGGAAAACGACAAAATAACGCATATTATAACGGAAAACAAATCCGGCCGTGCGGCATATGGCGTGCGCTCAGTCGTGGATGCAACCGGCGACTGCGATATTGCGTTGCTTGCCGGGGTGACGACCGATACCTTTAAGCAGGGAAATGTGCTTGCTTCCTGGTATTATTCAATAGGGCAGTCGGGCTATCGCTTAAATATGTTGGGCTTTGCGGATATTCCGGACGAGGAAAAGACAAATGATAACGGCGTGAAACCGCTTATAAACAGGCGCTTTTCCGGCCTTACCGGGGAAGAGCTTTCCGAGCAGACTTGCCTTTCGCACCGCTCTCTGTATGCCGACTTTCTTAAAAAGCAAAAGGAGGATGAAACCTATCTTCCTGTAACAATGGCAACAATTCCGCAAATAAGAATGACGAGGAAAATCATCGGTGAATATGTGCTTTCCGATAAAGAAATGCACAAGTATTTCGAAACCTCGGTCGGCATGGTGTCCGACTGGAAGAAGCGTGGGCCGGTTTATGAGGTGCCGTTTGAAACGCTTTACAATTCTAAAATGAAAAATTTGATTTGTGCCGGAAGGTGCGTTTCCGTAAACGAAACACTTTGGGACGTTATGCGTGTTATTCCCTGCTGTGCGGTAACGGGTGAGGCGGCAGGTGTTGCGGCGGCGTTGACGGACGATTTTTCGACTCTTGATGTGAAAAAGCTTCAAGAAGCGCTTCGTAGCAACGGAGTTGTACTTCATGAAAAGGATGTTATCAATAAATAAGGTGTTTTTATGAGATATGTTTTTGACAATGACTTACACATTCACAGCAAAATATCGCTTTGCTCAAACGACCCGGAGCAGACGAACGAAAGAATTTTGAATTATGCTGAAGAAAACGGCCTGAAAACAATTTGCCTTACCGACCATTATTGGGACGAAAATGTAAAGGCGGAGGTAGATGGTTTCTATGTACGGCAGAATTTTGCCCATATAAGTGCGGCTAAGCCGTTGCCCGAAAAGGAAGGCATAAAATTCCTTTTCGGTTGTGAAACGGAAATGGATAAAAATATGACTCTCGGCATTGCACCGGAATCGTTTGAACAATTTGACTTTGTGGTTGTGCCCACAACCCATTTTCACTTTGCGGGCTTCACAATACCGGAAAGCATTGTAACGCCTAAGCAGAAGGCGGATTTTTGGGGTGAAAAGCTTAACGCACTGCTTAATAAGGATTTGCCGTTCCACAAAATCGGAATTGCGCACCTTACCTGCGGATTGATTGAAAGAAACCGCGAAAGCTTTTTGGAGGTAATTTCATCGCTTTCCGATAAGGATTTGGAAAGCGTATTTACACTGGCTGCAAAGCGCGGAGTTGGAATTGAGCTTAATTCTGACGATATGAAATATAACGCTGACGAGGCGGATATTGTTTTAAGACCTTATCGCACGGCGAAAAAGTGTGGCTGTAAATTTTACATGGGAAGCGATGCACACCATCCGCAAGGGCTTTCGGCCGCAAAGGGAATTTTCGAAAAAGCGATTGACGACTTAAAGCTTACGGAGGACGATAAGTTTAGGCTTTCTTAAAGCCGCCGGGCATTGCCCTGTAAGAAGGACGGGCAAAGAAAGGAATACACTATGGATGAATTTTTGTTTTTGGGGACAGGTGCGGCCGATTGGGGAATAGAGCACAAGGCGGACTTTTTCAGAAGAAATTCGGCGGCTCTTTTAAACGGCAACCTGTTAATTGACTGCGGGCCTCATATATTTGACTTTGCCGAAAGCGCAAAGGACGAAGAAATATATGACATGGTTACAGATGTTATAATAACTCACAGTCACAGTGACCATTTTTGCAGAGATAGCGTTTTAAGGCTTGCCGAAAACAAAAAGCTTAGAGTGGGTTGCGACGGGCACATAAGGGGCATAATCGGTGAGCATAAAAATATTGAGTTTGTACCATTTGCACCCTATGAAGCAAGGAGCATGGGCGAATATAGGATAACGCCGCTTTTGGCCAACCACCATGTAGTCTGCCGAGGTGATGAATGTGCCTTCCACTATATAATTGAAACCGGCACAGGCAAAAGCATTTTTTACGGTTTGGACGGAGCATGGATGCTTCGCCCCTCGTGGGAGGAAATGAAAAAGCACAAATTCGACCTTATGATTTTGGATTGCACCGTCGGCGATATGAGCGATTGGCGCTTGTTTGAGCATAACACCGTGCCGATGCTTAGAATGATTACCGAAGGCATACGTGCCGCAGAAATGCTTTCCGAAGACGGAATTATTGTGGCCTCACACCTTGCGAGGACCTTGCACGCAGAGCACGGGGAAACGGAGCACATTTTGAGCACGCTGGGCATGGTGACGGCTTATGACGGTAAAAAAATTATTCTTTAGCGAAAAGAACAGGGATAAAAAAAGACAGGGCGGAAGCTGCCTTAAAATATGGAGTGATAACTATGAACGATGAGAAAATTATAGAAGTGGATCAAAAAATTACAGACACATTGCGTACAAATTATATGCCCTATGCAATGAGCGTAATTGTTTCACGTGCCATTCCGGAGATTGACGGGCTTAAGCCGTCCCACAGAAAGCTGCTTTATACCATGTTCACCATGGGACTTTTGAAGGGGGCGCGAACTAAAAGCTCAAATGTTGTCGGGGCAACCATGGCATTAAATCCCCACGGCGATATGGCAATTTACGATACGCTGGTGCGCCTTACCCGGGGAAACGAATCGCTTCTTTATCCTTTTATCGACTCAAAGGGCTCCTTCGGCAAAAAATACAGCCGCGATATGGTTTCTGCCGCTCCGCGTTATACCGAGGTTAAGTTAGATCCCTTTGCCGCAGAGCTGTTTGCCGATATTGATAAGGATACCGTGGACTTTGTGGATAATTTTGACGGTACAAAAAAGGAGCCTCGGCTCCTTCCGGTTACATTCCCGAACATTCTCGCAAATCCAAATTTGGGTATTGCGGTCGGCATGGCAAGCAACATTTGCCCATTTAACTTAAAGGAGCTTTGTGAAACAACGGTTGCCTTAATGAAAAATCCAAATGCCGATATCACGGAGACACTGCTTGCACCGGATTTCCCGGGTGGAGGACAGATAATTTATGACAAGGCGGTTTTTGCCTCCATTTACGAAACAGGGCGCGGAAGCTTCAAAATAAGGAGCAAATGGCGCTTTGACAAGAAAAATCACTGTATTGAAATTTATGAAATTCCTTACACGACCCAGGCAGAGCTGATAATCGAAGCTATTGCCAAGCTTGTGAAGGAGGGCAAGGCGCGCGAAATTGCAGACCTTCGCGATGAAACGGATAAAATGGGCCTTAAAATTACCATTGACGTTAAGCGCGGAACTGACCCGGATAAGCTTATGAATATGCTTTTCGCAAAAACACCGCTGGAGGACAGCTTCGGCTGTAACTTTAACGTGCTGGTGAATAACCGTCCGCGCGTTATGGGTGTTCGAGAAATATTAAACGAGTGGCTTTCCTTCCGTGTTCAGGCGGTTAAAAGGCGCACGAAGTTTGATGCAGATAAGAAAAGCGCTCAGCTTCACCTGCTTTACGGGCTTCGAGAAATACTTCTGGACTTGGACAGGGCGGTTAAAATTGTTCGCGAAACCGAAACGGATGCACTTGTTATCGCAAATCTTATGTCCGGCTTCGGCATTGACAAGACGCAAGCGGAGTACGTTGCTGAAATTAAGCTTCGCAATTTCAATAAGGAGTACATTTTAAAGCGTCTGTCCGAGGTGGAAAGCTTAGAGGCGGATATTGCCGAGTTAAACGCAATTTTGGGAAGCGAAGCGCGGGTGAAAAAAATAATTGCATCCGAGCTTAATGCCGTTGCAAAAAAATATGCCGGCGAAAGAAAAAGTGAAATTGTTGCGGTGGAGGAAGTGTCTTATGAAATGCCGATGGCCGAGGTGCCGGATTACGGTGTAAAGGTGTTCCTGACAAGAGACGGATTTTTGAAAAAAATTCCGCTTACCTCATTAAGAAGCGCATCTGCCCAGCGGCTTAAGGACGGTGATGAAATAATATCCGAATGCGAGGCGGCAAATAAGGATGACCTTTTGCTGTTTTCCGATAAATGCACGGTTTACAAACTGAAGCTTGCCGAGCTGGAGGATACCAAGGCCGCCGCTTTCGGCCAGTATATTCCTAACATTTGCGAAACTGAGGACGGCGAGAACATTATCAAGGCCGTAACGACGGCAGACTATTCGGGGCTTATTCTTTTCGGCTTTGAAAACGGCAAAATTGCAAAGGTGCCGCTTCATGCGTATGAAACAAAAACAAACCGCAAAAAGCTTATTAACGCTTATTCCGATTCTTCGCCTTTGGCCGGCTGTGTAACGGTTGCCGGGGATACGGAAATTATGGTTGAAAGCTCAAACGGAAAAATGCTTACGGTTGATTCGGCATTGATTGGCCTTAAAAGCACGCGTGATACAATCGGCGTTCGCGTGCTCAGCTTAAAGAAAAATGCCGTGATGAGGTCGATGTGCCTTGCGGCCGAGGCGTTGGTGACGGATGCGCATAAATACGCAGCGAAAAACATTCCTTCGGCGGGCTTTTTCAAAAAAGCGGCCGACCGTGAGGAAAAGCAAACCTCTTTATTCGAATAATTGCAACACCGTGAGGGTAAGGATATGGAAGAAAATAAAAAATGGTTTAAGCAGGCAAAATTCGGAATGATGGTGCATTTTGGGCTCTACTCGCTTCTCGGCGGGGAATGGAAGGGTCAACGAATGGGGGACACCATCGGGGAATGGGCGCAGTCCTATTTTAAAATCCCGAACAGCGAATATCACAGGCTTGCCGATTTGTTCAATCCCGGTTATTTCAACGCCGATGAATGGATTGGGCTTGCTAAGGAGGCTGGAATGAAGTATTTCGTTATCACCTCAAAGCATCATGACGGCTTTGCACTGTTTAATTCCAAAGCATCAGACTTCAATTCCGTCAACACACCGTGCCATCGTGATATTATTGAGGAATGTGCCGAAGCCTGCTTAAAGCACAGTGTAAAGCTGGGAGTTTACTATTCCCAGGCTCTTGATTGGAGTCATCCGGATGGGGCCGGCTATAAAGCCGCTAAAATGAATGTGGCCGGTATGTCCTGGACGAATAACTGGGATTTTCCCGATGCTGAGAAAAAGGACTATATGCGCTGTTATAACGAAAAAATTAAGCCACAAGTGGAAGAAATTTTGAAAAACTACGGCGATTTATGCCTGATTTGGTTTGACACGCCGATAGATATGCCGGAGCAGTGCAGTAAGGAGCTTTATGACACGGTTAAAAAATATCAGCCGCGCTGTCTTATTAATTCGCGGCTCGGCAGTGGCTTTTGCGATTATGAGTCCTCCGGTGACAATGAAATTCCGGACTCGGACAAGACGGGTATTCTGTATGAAACCTGTGCTACATTGAATGACACATGGGGCTATAAAAGCTATGATGATAATTGGAAAAGCGCGGATGAGGTTTTGCGCATAAAACGGCATGTTAATTCACTGGGGGCAAATTATCTTCTTAATGTGGGGCCGGATTGGCTTGGCCGAATACCTGCGCCGGCACAGGATATTTTAAGGTCGGTGGGAGAAAAAGCGAGAGAGAAAGGAAAGACTGATAAATGAAGGAACGGAGAAACGCAACCGTAATAGGCTTCATAACGGTTGCATCATACATTGCAAATTATTTTTTAAGAAATATGCTTTCGGTTTTAACCCCCTATATGGTTAAAAATCCGAATTACACAACGGAATATTTGGCGATGCTTTCGTCGGTTTATATGATAGCCTACGCGGCCGGTCAGCTTTTTAACGGCATTTTGGGCGATTTTATTAAGCCGAAAAAAATGGTGCTTATCGGTCTTATTGCCGCCGGTACAGCCACGGCTGTTTTCCCTGCGGTAGGCCTTACCGTGCTAAAAATTGCGTGCTTTGCAATTTTGGGCTACAGTCTTTCAATGCTACGCGGCCCATTGATGAAAATAATAACGGAAAATACAAAGCCGGCGTATGCAAGAATAATATGCGTGCTGTTTTCTTTTGCAAGCTTTGCCGGTCCGATGATTGCCGGACTTATTGCAATGATATTTCATTGGCAGGAGGCCTTTGTATTTGCGGGTATTTTAACGGTGACAATCGGTGTCATGGCATTTTTGGGTATTACTGTACTTGAAAAAAGAAACATAATTGCATTTAAAAAGGTGGACAAGCTTGATGTTAAAAGCATGCTTGGCGTGTTCAAGATTAAAGGCTTTGCATTTTATATTATAATTGCCTGTGTTGTGGAAATTGCGGCAACCTCCATTTCATTTTATATTCCTTCGTTTATGAACGAGTACGCGCATTTTACCGAGGCGGAGTCTAACATGGTGTTTTCTGCAATTTCACTTGTTCGCGCGCTTGTTCCGTTTGTAACGCTTGCGATATACGCGGTAATGGGAGAGAGGGATATTTTAATTACAAAGCTGGCGTATGCGATATCAATCGTTGCCTTTGCGGCCACGTTTTTTGTACCGGTCGGCTATGCAACGGTACTGTTTTTGCTTGTTGCGCTTATAATGAACAGTGTTGTTTCCGCACTTTTGTGGAGCATTTACATTCCCGGCTTAGGTAAAACAGGGCGCGTTTCCAGTGTAAACGGAATTTTGGATTGCACGGGCTATGTTGCGGCAAGCGCGGCGACCATTGTATTTGCCCGGGTTGTTACATATTTTGGCTGGAAGGGACTTATTGTTGCATGGGGCGTTATCCCCGTAATTGGTATTGCGGCGGCAGTTATATTCGGAAAAAGGTTGGAGGATAAGAAGGCATGAAAAAGGAAGTAATTGCATTTGATAAGGACGGAACGCTTTTAAACTTTGATGCGTTTTGGGTAACCGTTGCGGAGGCGGCGATTAATGAGCTTCTTATGCATTACGGCATGGATAAGACGTTGACCGGTGAAATTTTAACTGTTCTTGGGGTGAAAAACTCTGTTACGGATATTGATGGGCTTTTGTGCCATGGCACATATCACGGAATAAGTAAAGCGGTGCACGAATTTTTGAGTGATAGGGGACTTAAAGCGCCTCTTCATGAAACGGAAGAAAAGCTTGTTGCGCTGTTTAACGATAACACCTGCCACGGTATTCTTAAGCCGACCTGCGAAAATATTTGCGAGGTTTTAGCCCGACTGAAGGATGAGGGCAGAACGCTTATTGTTGTTACAACGGATAACTATGAAATAACCTGTGCTTGCTTGGAAGGACTTGGCATAAGGCAGTATTTTGACGAAATATTTACAGATGACGGCATAACACCGGCGAAGCCCGACCCGACAAGCATTACACAGTATTTAAAAAATAGGGGACTGCCTAAGGAAAGCGCTCTTATGGTTGGCGATACCATGACGGATGTGCGCTTTGCGCGCAACGCCGGAATAAATGTTATGTCGGTGGGGACATCCGAAGAAAACAGAAACCGCTTGGCACCCTATGCAGATGCCGTGGTAGCGGATGTTTCCGGTATTTTTGACGTTTTGAAGGAGCTGGAGGAGTAGTGCTTACTGGAATTTTGGCCGGCCTTACCTGGGCGGCGGAAACGGTAACAATCGGCATTGCACTGTCGCTTTTGCCGGGGGTGCTCGGTAACGCGGTGTTTTTGGCCCCATTTATTGCAACGTTTTTGCACGATGCTTTTTCCGCGCTGTGTATGTGGGTGATTAACGGAGTAAGGGGTGAGCTTAGCGAGGTTTTAAAAATATTCAAAACCAAGGATTTTAAGTGGCTCGTTTTGGCCTCAGCCATCGGCGGCCCTATCGGTATGACGGGCTATATTCTTGCGGTAAACTATATGGGAGCCTCGGTCGGCGCAATTGCAAGCGCTGTTTATCCGGCGGTGGGCAGTGTGCTTGCCTTTTTATTCCTTAAGGAAAAAATAAGGCCCTATCAGTGGGTGTTTATAGCCTTAACACTTTTAGGCGTGCTTGGAATAAGCTATTCTCCGTCACTTAATATAAAAAGCTTTTGGCTTGGCCTTGCTGGCGCCTTTATGTGTGCGTTCGGATGGGGAGCGGAAGGTGTGGTGCTTTCCAAGGCGCTGAAAAACAACAGCATAAAAACTCAGCACGCCTTGCTTATAAGGCAAACAAGCTCCGGGCTTATTTACGGACTTGCGGTTTTGCCGCTACTCGGTGCTTATCGCTATGCCGGAGCACTGTTTGCCGGCTCTGCTGTGCATATCTTTGGCATAATTTGCCTTGCGGGGCTGTTTGCAACGGTTTCCTATCTTTTTTACTACAAGGCAATTTCACGCCTGGGCGTTGCAAAGGCAATGAGCCTTAACATTACCTATACGGCATGGTCGCTCGTGTTAAGCGCGGCTGTAACACACGATTACAGCGCATTAAATCCGATAACAATCGGGTGTGGCGCGCTTGTTGTCGTATGTGGAATTTTAACTGCAACGGACTTTCAAAAACTGAAATCTTAAAGATAAATACCCCTCAAAGCCTTAGCTTTCGAGGGGTATTTGACTGAATTTGGACTACTTAGAGCTGTATTATGTCGGCTTTTTGCGTGTGGTACTTTTATTAAGGAACACAAAAAATTATCTAACCGTAAGAAAAAATAAACAGCAATTTCTTTGAAATTGCTGTTTATTTTATGAAGTATGTTGACAATATTGCTATGGTTTCATTTGGTTTCACTCAAAAACGAAACCATAGCGATGAAAGTGAAACTATGTTTATACATTCGTCAAACCGGAGTCTACTGCACCGGGTTAAACAGGTGTTCCTACTTCGATCAGATTGCCGTCAGGGTCATAGAATCTGACAACCTTTTTGCCCCCCCAGCTGTGTGTCATCAAAGGATTGACATATTCGGTTTCGGGATAGAGCATTTCAAGCCGTGCCACGAATTTTTCTATATCGGCTTCTTCAAAATACA
>CAZITC010000003.1:0-12176 GCA_964542085.1 uncultured Ruminococcus sp.
ACTTCGGTGAAATGCGTAAGCTCATCAAAGCGGATTATGTCATATTCGGCGGACTGATAGCCGGAAACGTCCGAGTCTGCGGCAAGATAGCCGAATTCAATCAGCGAGGAATTTTGAAATTTCATGCGGTGCTCTGTTCCGGAGTAGGAGTAAAGCTCGGTTGGGATTAAGGCAAGCGCGTTTAAGATTACCGAGCGGTTAAGCTCCGGAAAGGAGTTTCTGAAAATAATTTGCTTTATGCCGGGATAGGTGACAGCCTTTAAAAACGCATCAATTATTTGCGCAAAGGTCTTGCCGCCGCCTGCCGCACCGCCGTAGAGCACTTCGTCCGCCGTGGAGTCGATAAAGGCCTTTTGCTTTTTGGTTACGTTTAAATCAAGCTTCATGGTTTATTTGTTAAACCGCCTTTTTGTAAAGGTTGTTGAGCCAATCTTTATTTTTTCCGGGGACGAAGCGCTTTCGGCCTTTTCACTCTTTTTGGCAGTGGCGTAGCTTGATGATGTGCTCTTCTTAGTTGTGGATGAGCTTGAGGAGACGCTTTTTTTGGTTGTAGATGAGCTTGACGAAGTGCTCTTCTTTACCGCGGAAGTGTTTGTCGCCGTTTCGGTGGATTTGATAGCAAAAACCTCACCGGAGGGCGAAATTAAATTGTTGCCGCTGAAGGAATAGCCTGCCTCGTATAGTGCCGCAATATCATCATCGGAAAGTGCGTTAAAGCCGGAATCTTTGTAGCGAAGCTTTAAAAGCGCAACCGCCGCAGCATCAACCTTTTCCTCCGGCTCGACCTCGGACTTCATCTCATCCGGAAGGCGATAGGACGCAGAGTCGGCGGAATAGAGCAGATTGTCATCCGGACTGTAGTAATAGCCGGCCTCATAGAGGCGCGAAAGCTGGTCTTCGGTAAGTGATGAAACACCGTTTGTTTGCGCCTTTATGAGTGATGCAGACAGGTCGGCATCGGACTTCTTTTTGCTTTCATAGGTGCTTTTATTTTCCCTGTAAAGCGCTTTTTCCTCGTTCATGTCGCGGCGCGCCTCCTCCATAAGCTTAAGATAGCGCGCCTCTTCGTTTTTGTAGCTTTCGTAAGCCAGGCTTCTAAGCTCCGGAATTTTATCGGCCAGGCGCTCCATATAGCCGGCATATGTATTTGCTCCGGCGGTTGCGGCATAGCTGGAGGCAATGCCGCCGGTGCGTGAGGCGATTTTTGCCACGGTATCATCCATGGCAAGGCGTCCATTCCTCTCATACTCCTTTGCATAGTATGAATAAAGTGGGTCGTCCGCGGGATTGTAGCTGAACTGACGGTCGGTATAGTCTTTAAGTACCCGGTCATATCGCTTTGCGGCGGCAGAGCCGGCTTTGGAATAATAGGGCGACAGGAAGCTTGTACCCTGTACGCCGTTTTTATCCGTCCTAGTGCCGTCTGAAATTTGCCATGTACCGCTTCCGGGGTCATAGGTACTTTTTCCGCCTGTGTATTCATCCCATTCGGCCATGTTTTCTTCCTGGTTTTTGTGAGCCTGAGCCATGCCGACGGTATTGCCGACCTTGCTTGAGGCCTCCCAGGCCGCTTGGTTTTCCTTGACGAAGGCATCCCTTGCGGCGAGTGCCTCCTGTTCATTTTTGTATTTTGAGTATCTTCCCATAACAATTCCCTCCTTTATAAATCTGAGCCTTTGTAATAAATGGCTTCAACGGCGCAAAGCTTATAAAAGCCGGTGCCCTTTATTTTTATGCGGTATTCCCGGCATCTTTTTACGACCGCGGGAATACGGTGCACACCGCTTTCGGTTACGGTTGCCGCGAATTTGAATTTCTCGCCGTCACAGCTTATGTAAAGCTCAACGTGTGCTCCCTTTGAAAGCTCCGCAAGCACCGAAATGCGTCCTAACCCCTTTCGGTTTAGGGTATCAGCGTAAATGGGAGCGGTCACGGCCTCGGAATAAACAGACTCCGCCTCCTTTGAAAGTTCATTTTCGCCACAAAGGGATAAAACACAGTTGTCCTTTTCCGACAGTGCGTAAAGCACGCCCTCGGAAAAAGCAAAATCCGAAAAGGCGGTGGGGTGTGAACACATCCATGCACCCTTTTTGGTATCAAAAATGTAAAGCGCGTCTCCGATGGAAAAGTAAACCTTGCCCATGGCCGCTCCGGCGGCAGTATCGGAAAATTCCGTTTCGCCCAGGGGAGCGGATATAATAACCGGATATGAGCCGGTGTAACGGGCAATTCCGCCGTTTGCGGTGTAGTAAAGGGCACCGTTCTCCTCGGTAAGGCTTTTGCTCTCGCCGGCTTTTATGCCACACACACTTTCGGTAACATAGGTTGAGTATTCCGCGGGATATGAGCCGGCAATCCTTATTATTAAATCCTCCTTGAAAAAAGTCGGATAGCCCAAAAAGGAACAGCCACCGGTGAATTTTCCGCCCGATGCCACAGCCAGGCTCCAGGGGGAGGAAGCTGAGGCCGAATAGCTTGAAAATGAGCCGGGGTCACCGAGAGCTGATGCGTAAATTATGCCGTCATGTGCGCCCCAAAGCCTGTTATCATGCGAAAAAACAACATCGAAATCCGGCACATTTTTCACTATTTCAATGTTGTGACAGGCGTAGGTACCTGTTTCCGCCGGGTTGCCATCATCGTCCAAGTAGGGCATGATTTCCGCCCCGGAGAAAACGTAGGAATAAAGGCGGTTTTTAACGTTGACGGCGGAAAGCACGGCCGTATATTCCGTGCAAACGGAGCGGTAGGGCTTTTCCAATGTGCGGTATTTCACACGAAGGCAAACAACATCGCCCACGCAGACGCCCTGCATTTTTTCGCCGGAGTCAAAATCCGGAACGGTGTTATATTTGCCGAACTCGTCCTGCTCGATTACCACGCAGTTATCCTCCTTTGTGCCGATGTTAATCACTGCCTCCAGAGAGCCGGAGCACTGGCAAATGTAATTCCATTTGCTTTGCGAAAGGTAAAGATATGGCGTTTGTACACTGTCGTAGGGGCGGGTTAGGTTTTCACACCAAAGGCCGGCAGGATTGTATGAATAAAGCGCGCCGCCGGCAATGTAAAGGTCACCGGCTTGTACCGAGGAGTCGTTTTTCTTAGCCTCGTAAAGGGCCTCTAAATCCGTGTAGGGGTCGTTTGCATTTTTGGCAGCTTGCGCCGTTTCGGAAAAGTAAAGCTTGTCCGGGAAAATGCAAATTCGACCGTTTATGACGGCAAAGGTTTTATAGGTTGCGGAAACGGAGAAGCGCTCCTCGCCGTCGTAGTAAAAGGCGGCTGTGCCGTCTGCCTTGGAGGCGCAGTAAAAGGGCTTTTCGGAAATGCCGAAGCCATAAACCCTTTTTGAACCGAAGCTTTTTAAAATCCCGGATTTTTGCCTTGGTGCCAAAACGGGAAAATGAGTAAGTTCCAAATTAACTGATGAGGCAATGCTCCCCTCCGGTGCGCCGGCCCTTTTGTCCAGAGCACCGAAGGAAACCGTTCGCTTATAAAGTGTTAGCCGGCCCCTTGCCTTCGGAAGCAGCTTGCTCATCCTTCATTCCTCCTTTTAAGTAAAGATAAAGCTCATAGCACCAGTCATAAAGCTTGGCAAGCTTTTCTGTGTCATTCTCGCCGCAACGCGGAAAATCGTTCAGCTTCATAATGAAAAGCCCTCCTTTGCGCTTTTGCTTGCACGGAGCAGCGCTTGCGTGGAATAGTCGCCGCCGGAAGCAGCTGCCATATTGGGTGAGGCGAGAGCCTTAATTCGCTCCTCAATTTCCTTTTTGCCCTCGAAGTCCATCATGGAAAGCATAACAAGTGACTGAGCGGCATATTGCGGATTAAAGGCACCCATTTGATACAGGCTTGTTGCAAGCTCGTTTTGCGAAAGTTGTGAAAATGGGTTGTTTTTCTCCGCCTTAACGGCAATGTCAAATTCCACCTCACGGGTAATGGGGTGCCCCTCGTCCGACAGTATGGGACGCCCCGCTCCGTCTGTAACGGTACGGTTGGTAAGAGCCTCGTTTGTATACCGAATAAACTCGGTGCCGCCGTTCGGCGCCGTGATGCGGAAAACACGCTCCGTGGAATAAAACTGGCGTATGAGCTCAACGATAAGCCGCATAAGCTTGGAAAAGGCACGGTAGTCTGCCTTTATGGCATCGCGGCTTGTTTTATTTCCGGCCTCCTGAAGAGTGGCAATAGCCGCACCGCTGGTAACCCCACCGGTAACACCGCCGGAGTTTACCTCGCGGTTGTTGGTTGTTTCCTTAAGCTCATCAATTTTTCTTTGAAGCAGATTAAAATATACCGGACTTATGGGCGTAACGGTAATTTGTTTAAGCTTTTCGTCGTCAATATCGCCCTCGACATCCACAATCGCCTCGGACTTGTCCAAATACTGTTCACGGTTTACACCGGCGGATTTTTTAGCAAACCAGCGTGGGGTAAGCGCGTTTTTGGCGTAGCTTAGCATAAGGGCATCAAGCTCATCAATATAGCGCTGAGCGTTAATAGAGGCCGCAATAAGGCCGTAGCCCGTCAGGCTGCCCTCCTCCGGATAAAGAGTGTTGAACACAACCGGGTAGTCGCCGTGGTCGTAAAAGCCGCGGCTTGAAAGGAGGGGGTCGTTTTCAGAGGCATAAAGTATTTCGTCACCAACGTATTTGCAAAGGTGAACAATAGGTCTTCGGCCTATGCGCTTTTTGTAGTACCAGTCCACAACCAAAAGCTGGTCGGTGCGGTCAACGGTGTCCTCTCGCTCATAATCCGTAAGCCGCTCCGAGTCGGAAACCGGAAGCTGCGCATCGGGATAGCGCTCGGCAAGCTCATCACGGCTTACTGCAGAGCAAATGAAAAGATTGGGACTTTGCGATATATCGGTTATGCCCGGCTTGTAAAACACATTAAGTAGGTCGATGTTTTTAACGGTAATGTCACCGCGCCCCATGGCGGCATCCGGATTCCAGAATACGCCGATACAGCTTGTTCCATGCTTAATTCTGTACCATTCCGCATCGGAATAAACGGCTTCAAAATCGTTCCTGGCCAAAATTACCGGCACAATGGCGGAAAGGCGCCTCGCCTCATCCGCATCCGTGCTTTCGCGCGGCAGAAAAATCGGCGCAGGATAGTTATCCATCATGTCCGCGTGCTTGGAAACGACGGCATTCCACATATAGGCCGAGCCGGCCGGAGTAGTCCCTGTTTTTTTATCCACACCGTCATAAAGCTTAAGCCGCCACGCCTTTTCCTCGGCCACAATTCTTTTTTCAAGGGCATTTCGCCCACTGCGGTATCGCTTGCGTTCTGTTTCCGCGCGCCTTACCGCATCCTTGGTTATCACTTCCATTTTTATTCCTCCTTTTTCTCATCGACAACCTTCACCGTTACCTCGACAGGCTCACTCGTGCGCGCTTTGTATTTGTCACTCCAGCCGAAGTTGGATTGAAGGTTGAAGATTATTCCTGTTACTCCGCTTTTCCTTCGAACAAGCTCCTGCTCTAAATATGCTTCCAACACGGTCATGGCATATGCCGCTGTTTCCGGGTATTTGACAGAAAGGGCATTAAAGCCCTCCTTGGTTACGCCCAAATGCACCAAAAGTCCGCCCAGCGTGGGAAAGGAAAAAAGCTCATCCCCGCCTTCGCGGCTTTTCATTTTGTCAAAATATTCCCCAACGGCCGCTTTGAACTCCTGTTCATCGGAAAACGCCTTGCTTTGAACATTCAACGAAACATCACCTCCCGGATTTTATTATATTACGGCCGCATAAACGAAAAAAGCCCCCCGGGGGAGCGGTTTGCTCACCCGGGAGGCTGAATGGATTATTTACTTTTTTGCTTTTCGCTGTTTTTAATAAGAAAATATTCAATGGAGTCTAAAAGCGCACGCTTGGAGGCCATGATAACGTCCTTTGAAACGCCGACCGTTGTCCATGAGCTTTCCGAGTCGGACGACTCAATCATAACGCGTACCATTGCACATGTGGCCGAGTCGGAGTCAATAACTCTTACCTTGTAGTCAGTCAGCCTGACAGAGGCAATTTCCGGATAAAAGCGCTCCAGCGCCTTCCTGAGCGCACTGTCCATGGCGTTGACCGGGCCGGAGGCCGAGTCGGCGGCGGTAATTTCTTCTTCAGTACCCACCAAAACCTTGATAAAGGCGGAAGAATAGCCCTCAACATCGCGGCCGTCGCCCTGCTCAATCAAAAGCCTTATTCTGTCCAAACGGAAAAAGCTTTCGCGGTTAAGGCCGAGCACCTTTCTTATCTCCAGCTCAAAGGAAGCGGGAGCGCCCTCGAACTGATAGCCCTTGTATTCCAATTCCTTAATGCGGGCAAGTACTTTTCCGATTTCCGGCGAATCCTTTTTGATATCAGGCATGATTTTTTTCATCATTTTGTAAACGGCGCTTCTGCCGGCAGAGTCGCTCATCAAAAAGTTGCGGTCGTTGCCGACGCGCTCCGGGTCAATGTGCTCAAAGGAAGCCGGATTTTTCATTACGCCGTCAATGTGTGTGCCGGCCTTGTGGGAAAAGGCGTTTTTGCCCACATATGGAAGCTCGCGCATGCTTATGTTGGAAATGTCCGAAACGGCGCGGCAAGTGTAGGTAAGTGCGGAAATATCGGGCACAATGTCAAAGCCTTTTTTAATCTGAAGGTTTGCGATGACCGCGGAAAGATTTGCGTTTCCGCATCGCTCACCGGTGCCTATAAGCGTTCCCTGCACGTGCACGGCTCCGCCGTACACCGCGAAAATGCTGTTGGAAACAGCCATTGCCCCATCATTATGCGCATGTATACCGAGTGGGCATGAAACCGCGGCTTTCACAGCGCCGAAAATGCTGAAAATTTCATCGGGAAAGGCGCCGCCGTTAGTATCGCAAAGGCAAACGGTGTCCGCTCCGGCATCACTTGCGGCACGAAGTGCCGCAAGTGCATAGTCGGGATTGTTTTTGTAGCCGTCAAAAAAATGCTCGGCATCGAAAATGACCTCCTTGCCGTGCTGCTTTAAATAGCGCACCGAGTCGGAAATCATGGCAAGGTTTTCATCAAGTGTTGTTCCTAAAACATCGGTAACGTGAAGATCCCATGCCTTGCCGAAGATAACGGCGGCCTCAGTAGGCATTTCGGCAAGGGCGGTAAGGGGCGTATCCTCCTCACAGCTTCTGCCGGCGTGTCGTGTGGAGCCGAAGCAGGCAAGACGGGCATTTTTTAGGTGAAGTCCGCGAATGCGCTCGGCAAGTTCCGCATCACGGGGAGAATAGGTTGGGTTGCCGATTTCAATGTAGGAAACTCCGAAATCATCCAAAAGTGAAATGATTTTAAGCCGATCCTCCACGGTATATGAAATTTTAACGCCCTGGCACCCATCGCGAAGGGTTGTGTCTAAAACAAAAAGCTTTTTCATTTGTTACTCCTTATTAAAATAGGCGGCGGCTGTCCAAAAGAACGGTAACCGGTCCGTCGTTAATGCTGGCAACCGCCATATCCGCGCCGAAAACGCCGCATTCTGCGGTAATGCCGGCATCCCTCAGCTGGCCTATAAAGGCGGTGTAAAGCTCATTGGCAAGTGAAGGGTCTGCCGCATCGGAAAAGGAGGGGCGCGTTCCGCGGCGCGCATCGCCTAAAAGCGTAAACTGCGAAACAACAAGCGCACTGCCGCCGACATCCTTAATCGATAAATTCATCTTGTCATCGGCATCGGAAAACACCCGAAGGCCAAGCACCTTTTTCGTTATATATGCAAGGTCGGCCTCGGTATCACCGGATTGCACACCGAGATATATTAAAAATCCGGTGCCGACCTGCCCGGTAATTGCCCCGTCAACCGAAACGGAAGCACTTTTTACCCTTTGAATAACCGCGCGCATAAAATTCCTCCTTAAAATAAAGGTCATTTTTCTTATTATAAAGCATTTTGTTGAATTTTTCAAGTATATGTATTTACATTTGGACAAAAAAGTGTTAAAATTAATTTATTAAGAAGAAGGGATGGTTGTTTTATGAAAAAATTAATTGCCGCATTTTTGGCAATGCTACTGTGCGTCGGTCTTTTGGGTTGTAACCAAAAGCATGAGGAGGAAGCTACGCCACCTGAAATTGAGGAAAAAAATGAGGAGCAAACGCCGGAAAATGAGTTTTATAAAAGCATAAGCTCATCGAAGGCGCGCCCCTTTGCCGTTATGATTGATAACGATGCGGATTATTCCGGCCCTCATGCCGGATTGGAGAACGCCTATTTGATTTATGAAATTTACGTGGAGGGCGGCTCTACACGTATGATGGCACTTTTTAATCCTGAACTTATGACCGATGAGCAGATGGAGGAAAAAATCGGCCCCGTGCGCTCATCAAGGCATTATTTCTTGGATTTTGCATTGGAAAATAACGCAATCTATGCGCATTGCGGCTTCAGTCCGCAGGCGGAGGCGGAAATTAAATCGCGCGGAGTAAACAATATTAACGGACTTTACGAAAGCGCGCCGTTTTTCCGTTACTCCGGCTATAACAGCTCGTGGCACAATCTTTATACCTCTATGGACAGGTTGAAAACCGCGGCGGAGGGCCATAATTACAGCATGACGGGCGAATGTGTGCTTAATTTTGACAAGGAAATTTCGGTGCCCGAGGAAGGAACGGCGGCTACAAGCGTGAACATTCCTTACCTTATAAAAGGCGTAAGCTACAGCTTTGATGAGGAAACGGGCCTTTACCGACGTTTCAAAAAAGGTCAGGAACATCAAATGCAGTCCGGCGCGGTGCTTGCCGCAGAAAACATAGTTGTTCTTCGCATGGATAATTACGACCTTAACGACGGAACGGATAAGGGGCGGCAAAACCTTTCAAATACCGGCACCGGAAGCGGAATGTATATTACAGGCGGCAAATGCCAAGATGTCACCTGGAAAAAGGCAAACAGGGATTCCGTTACAAAGCTTTATTACGAAAACGGGGATGAGGTTTTGCTAAATCCGGGTGTTACCTTTGTACAGATTGTGCCCTCTTCAATGAATGTTACAACAGAATAAAAATATTTCCCCTTGCAAAATTGCAAGGGGAAATATTTTTTGCTGTAAGCTGTCCTATATCACCCATTAAATGGCCTAAAAAGTACTTGACAATTTGATACAGGGGGGGGTATAATGTAAGCGTAAAATTGTATGCAGTGCGACGCGCAGGCACTTCATACTAATGAAAGGAAGGAACACGCAAATGAAAAAGACAAAATGGCTTCTTCCCTTAGCGTTGCTTGTAATGATTACAGCAGTGCTGACTGTCGGCATTTTTGCCGAAGGGGAGGAAACAATGGTGGCAGAGGTCGGCGGAGTGAAGTATGCTGATTTTAATTCCGCAATCAATGCCGTCACTTCGGAAAATAACATAATCACCGTACTTCAAAGCTTCACGGCGGAAAGTCAGGTTAATGCAAGCGCAACACCTTACACCGTTAAAGGTAAAACCGGCAGTGAGGTCATAAGCTTTCCGGCTAACACACAGTTTGCACAAAGCGGCACGGTTACCTTTGAAGGGATTTATGTCCGCGCAATTGATAACTTAACCTTTCCCGGAAGTGTAAATGTAACCTTCGGTAACAAGGCTGTTATTGCCGGTAAGGTGAACGATAAAAACGAGAGAGTGTTCAGCAGTCAGTATTCATTGATAGTTAAGGATACGGCAACCGTTTCCATGGACTCGGGCAGTAAAATTGACTGGTTGTGGACCGCATCCTGCATAAAGGTGGATACAGGCGCAACCCTTAATGTTAACGGCGTACAGTTGTCAAGCCTTTCTTTATCCAACTCTTTTGCAGATGTTAAGGGTGGAACGCTTAACGTTTCCGGAGTAACGCTTGTAACCAGTATTTGGGGCTGTAGCAAAGGATTTATTAACGTAAGCTCAGGTACGGCCAATATAACCGGCCCCGTTAGCGGCACTGTAAGCGGTGAAGGCGCCACAACCAAAATGCTGAATACCGAGTCCGCCGGCTATGTAACCGTAAGCGAAAACTCAAACCTTGCGGACAGGGATAATACGGGTAAGGTTTATTATAGCGCTGACTTTATTAAAATTAATAAGGACGGGGTTATAAGCTATTCGAGGGATAAATTGAATGTTGCTATTCAGAATAACTGTAGCATGGGAAATGGTGAAATAGTGTTGCCGAGCTCGCCTTGTGAGTTTACAATCTATAAGGATTATACCGTAGAAGCTGAAAACGCAATTTCGCGGTGTAGCTTTGTATTGCACGGCAACGGCCACAAGGTTACATTGGATAAAAAAATTGTAGGTATTTACAATGCAACCGGTGAAAAGCCGCACATTACCTTTAACAATGTAATAATAAGCACCGGCGATATTAACATCGGTGACGGTGTAAGTGTTGTTTTCGGTAACGGTGCCGTCCTTACAACGGAAAATAACAGCTGTTCACACATTTTCTCTCACCGAAGCGGTACCGGCACGGTGACATTTAAAACGGGCAGTAAAATTAAGGATATAAACTGCACCGACGCACCCATCAATATGGAGGGAAGCTCCAACATAACGGTTGAGTCCGGCGTAACGCTGGATGGAACGGTTGTTATCGGCACATCAAGCGCATCACGGTCTTCAAACGTGGCTTTAATTGCATCCGCAGGTACCGCAAACAGCATTGCTACGGGAAGCCTTGGTATTGTGGCGCGCATCGGCCAAAATTATTACACAAAGTTTGTAAACGCAATCATTGCGGCAAAAGGGTCAACGGTTGAGCTTTTGGCTGACTGCGAATATGCTCCGGACGACAATGTGGGCGGCGCGCTTAACTGGAGCTTGAATGGAAACGGCAAAACCTTAAAAATTTCCAGGGGGCTTGCGCTGGCGGGTAACAACGGAAATGACCATTCTAACGTTACAATTAATAATACCAATATTGACGCGGCGACAGGCGGTTTTGTGTTTAACGTTACTTACTCGCACTTAACCTTTAACAATGTAACGGTTACACAGTCTGCCTGCACATCGACGGCTTTAATTCGCTCCGCCGGTGATTATTCGATTATAACATTGAACAATTCTTCAATCAGCTCGGTTGCCATGTCGGTTGCGGATAATCAGACCGCGGTGCTGAAAATAGAGTCGGGCAAGCTTATTTTGGATAACACCAATATTACGGGTTGTACCGGTGAAAAGGCCGGCGCAGTTGCACTTTACGGCAATTCGCAGTTTGAAATGACCGGCGGAAGCATTACGAATAACAAAACAACAAATGTTGCCGGTGCGGCCGGAATAAGAATTTACGGCACCGGCCCCAGCCTTAAATTTTCCGGAAGTGCAACGGTCAACGAAAATATATATGAGTCAAACTCCTCGCAAAGCAACATTATGGTAGACGGCAACACGAACATCACATTGGCGGACGGATTTTCCGGTAAAATCGGCTTAACAACAAATGAAGGAAAGGGTGCATTCACCTCCGGTACAAAAGTAGGCACGGTTTCGGGCGCATTGGCAAGCTCTGCAAGCATATTTGCGGACAACACCGCGGGAAACACCGTGGGTTATCCCACCGAAAGCGGCAATCTTATCATGGTTGTAGCTCCGGAATTTAATGTAGAAACCGATAAGGGTATGTACAGCACTACTGACGGCGTGGTAAGAGCAATGGCAACCTTTGCAGGCCTTCATTCGGATGTTGAAATTGAAAAATGCGGCATATATTTTCTTAAGACAACGGCCGGCAATAATGATAACCGCAAATCGGAGCAGCTGCACATTGATAACGTTACGGATAAGGTAACAAACGGTATGGGCATACAGTACGATTGCTATGAAATGAAGCAGGGCAGCACAGTTTATGCTATTGCGTGGTACAAGCTTAAGGGCATTGATTTCTATAAGTATGAAACGGTATCCGCGACAATAACGGGCGATGAACAAACCGTTACGTATGACGTAACAACAAGCACAGAGGGGGAATAATAAATGAAGGAATTGAAAAAATATAATGCTCCCTCCTTTAAGGTAACCGCTCTTGAAGAAGAGGATGTAATTATGGCAAGCCTTGCAACAATTGATAAGAGCAAGCTTTTAACAGGCGGTCACGGAAAAATAAAATACGTGGACATAGACGGCTGAGCAAAAAGCCCGACGGGATCCCCGTCGGGCTTTTTCAAATTTAAATAAAAAGTTAATTAATTAACGAATTTAT
>CAZITC010000003.1:12186-15271 GCA_964542085.1 uncultured Ruminococcus sp.
GGGGGCAAAAAAGCAATATAATTAACACGTTAAGCATTTTTGGACAAAGGGAGGAGTGGCGAAATATGGAACAACAATACCGTGAGGCGGTGCGCACGCTTATGCAAACGGATAAGCTTCACCGAACGCTTTTGGAAAAGCGCATAGCCTCGCTCGGGATACACCGAAGCCAGCATATTATGCTGATGGTGCTTTCAAATTTTTCGGCGACCGTTAAGCAGGCAGACTTGGCCGAAAAGCTTGGAATAAGCAATGCGGCGGCCGCGGTTACCATAAAAAAGCTGGAGAACGGCGGTTATATTGAGCGCCTGAGTGATAATGGCGACAAGCGCGCAAACATTGTTCAAATTACAAGCGCCGGAAAGGCGGTTGTTGAGGAGTCGAAAATGATTTTTGACTCGGTTGAGCGCGTGATGACAAGCGGCATCACAAGAACGGAGCTTGCGGGATTTCTTGCCGCAACGGAAAAAATGCAGATTAATCTTAAGGAGGCGTTAAAAAAGTGAAAAGATGGTTTAAGTATGTAAGGCCGTATTTGCCTTACTTTATAATTGGGCCTCTTTGCATGATTGTGGAGGTTGTGGGCGAAATTTTAATGCCCAAATTTCTTGCGGCAATCATAAACAACGGCGCGGCTGAGGGGCCAAGCTACTCGGTGAAAATTGCACTTTTAATGGTACTGACCGCGGTAATGATGATGGTCGGCGGCGTTGGCGGTGCTTATTTCGGAAGTAAGGCATCGGTCAATTTCGCGGCAGACTTGCGGCGCGATATTTATAAAAAGGTGCAAAGCTTTTCCTTTGCCAATATTGACCGGTTTTCCACCGGATCGCTGGTAACAAGACTTACTAACGACGTTACACAGCTTCAAAACTTTGTAAATATGCTTCTGCGTATGTGCTTAAGGGCGCCGGGTATGCTTATCGGCGCACTTATAATGGCACTGCTTTTGAAGCCGAGCCTGGCAACGGTATTGGGCGTAACAATTCCCCTTATGCTTATTGCGGTGGTGTTTATCATTCGTACGGGCTTTCCGCGGTTTGAAGCCATGCAAACAAAGGTGGATGCCCTGAATTCCAACGTACAGGAAAACATTACAAACGTCCGCGTGGTAAAAAGCTTTGTAAGGGAGGAGCATGAAAAAAAGAAATTTGCACGCTCCAACGGTGACCTAAGAGAAGCGAACATTCGCGCGATGAGTGTTATGATTTTCATGCAGCCGGTAATGACAGTTTTTATGAACTTTACCACCCTTGCCGTGCTGTGGTTTGGAAGTAACATGGTGCTTTCCGCAACATTACCCATGCCTGTGGGTGACCTTTCGGCCTTTATTAACTACGTTTCGCAAATTCTTTCCTCACTCATGATGGTAACGGTTATGCTTATGCAGTCCTCGCGTGCCATTGCTTCGGCAAAACGTATTGAAAAGGTATTGGACGAAAAGCCCGACATATCGGACGAGGGGGCGCTCCTTCCGGAAAAGAAGATCGGCCACGGCGCGATTGAGTTTAAGAACGCATCATTCCGCTATTATAAGGACAGCGCGGAAAAGGTGCTTTCCGACATCAACTTAAAAATCGAGGCCGGCGAAACCGTCGGCATAATCGGCTCCACCGGATGCGGAAAAACAACCCTTGTTTCCATGATACCGCGCCTTTACGATTTGGACGAGGGCGAATGTCTTATTGACGGCATCTCCGTTAAGGATTACAGCCTTGAAAATCTGCGTGACGGCGTTTCCATGGTACTTCAAAATAACGTGCTTTTCTCCGGTACCATAAAGGATAACTTAAAGTGGGGCGATAACACGGCCGACGATGCGATAATTAAAAAAGCGGCCGCCTCTGCAGCCGCGGACGGCTTCATCGAAAGCTTTGAGAATGGCTACGACTCGGAAATCGAGCAGGGCGGCGTTAACGTATCCGGCGGCCAGAAGCAAAGGCTTTGCATAGCGCGCGCACTGCTTAAAAAGCCGAAAATTCTTATACTGGATGACTCCACAAGCGCGGTTGATACGGCGACGGAGGCAAAAATCCGTGCCGCGTTCAATACCGAGCTTGCCGGCACAACAAAAATTATTATTGCACAAAGAATTTCATCTGTTCAGTACGCCGATAAAATTATCGTAATGGATAACGGCGCAATTACCGGTGTGGGCACACATGATGAGCTTTTGGAAAACAATGAGGAATACAGAGAAATCTTTGCCTCGCAGACAGAAAGGAGGGCTTAAGCTATGGCACGTTCATTGGCAGAGCTGGAAAAACGCTACGCAAAAAGCGGCATGGCTATGGCCGGCCCCGGCGGCAGAGGGCCCGGAGGCCCCATGGGCGGCCCCGGAGGGCCAAGGGGAAGAAGAGGCGGCCCGCGCGCCACGGGAAAGCCGAAAAACACGGCGAACACGGTTAAACGTTTGGCATCCTACCTTGCAAAATATAAGCTGCATCTGATTTTTGCCCTCATTTTCATGCTGATAAATACCGTTACATCCTTAGTCGGCGCTTACCTTCTTGCTCCGATTATTGATAAACTGTGGCTTGCGGTAAAGCCTGATTATGAGGTTAATATGAGCGCGGCCGAGCGCATTGCCGACGGCATAATATCCCGCTTCGCGGGCAACAGTACGCTTTCCTATGTTTTGGCAGGCATATTGGTGCTGGCCTGCGTTTACCTTATCGGCATTGCGGCCGCCTACCTTCAAAGCCGGCTTATGCTGAAGGCAACTCAGGGCGCACTTAAAACCATAAGAGAGGAGCTTTTCAATAAGCTTTCCGACCTGCCCGTCCGCTTTTTCGACTCGGAAACCACGGGCGATATTATGAGCCGCTTCACAAACGACGTGGATAATATCGGCATAATGCTGGATAACTCGCTTGTTTCGCTGATTTCCGGCGTAATAACTCTGGCCGGCACCCTTGCGTTTATGATTACCACAAATATAACGCTTACAATGGTAACAATTTTGTTTGTGCCGATATTCATATTCGGCGGCAGTGCAATTGCAAAGCGAAGCAGTAAGTATTATCGCGGACAGCAAACCTCACTGGGAGCGGTGAACGGCTATATTGAGGAAACCGTTACCGGC
>CAZITC010000004.1:0-14871 GCA_964542085.1 uncultured Ruminococcus sp.
GACTCCTCGGCGGACGGACAACCGGCACCGGCTGTGGCAGGCAGTCAGTGGACCGGCCTTATACTAATGATTGCTATTTTTGCTGTATTTTATTTTGTGCTTATTCTTCCGCAGAAGAAGCAGGAGAAAAAACAGCGCGCAATGATTAATGCCCTTCAGCCCGGCGATGAGATTATAACAATCGGCGGTATTTACGGAAAAATTCAAAAGGTTTCCGACGATTATGTTGTAATTGAGTCCACAGCCGACAAAACAAAGATTAAGCTTGCCAAGTCCTCGATAAGCAGATGCTTGACCGAGCATGATGACGAGCCCGAAGCAAAATAAGAATAAAAGGCGCACCCCTGAATATATATTATTCAGGGGTGGTTTTTTATGGAGGAGAAAAAAGGCGAGGGTAAAATCTTTTTTGTTTACAGTGTGCTAAAGGGTCTGCTTACGGAAGCGGTTATAACGGCACTGATGCTGTTGGTCGTTTCGGCGGCATATCTTGTCGGTGAAGCGGATGAGGGTGCGGCGCGCATTTGGGTGGCAGTATCGGCGGCCGTAGCGGTGCTTTTTTCCGCTTTTGGCGTGGGATGTCGCCTTAAAAAGAACGGGCTTTTGTCCGGCGCGGTTACGGGACTTCTTTATGCAGCAATGCTTTACCTTACAGGCTTTTTGGCCTTCGGCTTTCCGGGAATGGGCAAGGGCTTTTTTCCGACGGCCGGGCTTTCGGCGCTTATCGGAGCGGCAGGCGGAATTGCCGGTGTGAACATACGCGGACGGAAAAGAAGCTGAACGCTTTGAAAAAGAATAGTGCCTGCAAGAAAAAAAGAGGAATTTTTTAACAAAAATTCCTCTTTTTTGGCGTTTTCGAAAAAATTTAGGTTGACTTAAAGGCCGTAAAGGGCTATAATAGATATGCTATACATTTTTTAAGGAGGATAAAGCATGAGAGCAAAAAACATTATTGCATTTCTGTTAATTGCCGCTGTAATATTTATGGCATGCTTTGTTTGCGTGTTTGACGTAACAATCGGCGATTACAGATTCCCGGATGCTCTTGATGAGGAGTACGGAATTAAGCAGGGCTTGGATCTTGTCGGAGGCTCGCTTATAGAATTTAGGGCTGAGGATGGAATTGAGCCCACAGCAGACCAGCTGGAAACGGTTAACTCAATTATGAGAAACCGCTTGGACAGCCAAAGCTATTATGATGCCACGGTGGCAATTCAGGGTGACAATACGGTAAGAATTGAAATTCCCAATATTGATGACCCGTCAGAGGCGGTTTCGGTGCTTGGCTCCACCGCACAGCTTACCTTCAGGGATTATAACGGCACTGTTTTGATGGACGGCTCGGACGAGTACGTTAAGGATGCCAAGATGAATTACGGCCAGATTTCGGAAACAAGCGGCTCACAGTATTTTGTAACGCTTGAGCTTACCGAAAAGGGCAGAGAGGCATTCCGCGATGCAACAAGTACCGTTCTTGCCTACGAGTCCGATAACAACAATTATATTGCAATTTATTTGGATGAGGATGCCGTTTCGGAGCCCAGAGTTTCCGAGGTTATTGATTCGGAAAGCTGTGTTATAACCGGTAATTTCGACAAGGACTCGGCAAACACCTTGGCGGCACAGATAAGAAGCGGTCAGCTTCCCTTTAAGCTTGAGGTTACACAGCTTCAAAGCGTTGGACCGACCTTGGGTGACGAGGCACTTTCCAAAAGCCTTATTGCCGGCGGAATAGGTATTTTGCTGGTTATCATTTTCATGATTGTGATTTACCGCCTTTCCGGCGTTGTTGCATCAATCAGCCTTTGCGCTTACACAAACCTTGTTGTAATTATTTTGATAAGGCTTGGCGCAACCCTTACGCTTTCCGGTATTGCCGGCCTCGTGCTTTCAATCGGTATGGCGGTGGATGCCGACTGTATTATTTTTGAAAGACTTAAGGAAGAGCTTAGAACGGGCAAAACGGTGGGTGCTTCCATTGATGCAGCATTTAACAGAGCGATGATTGCGATTTTTGATGCAAATATTACAACCATGATTGCGGCCGTTGTGCTTTACGTGTTCGGCACAGGCTCCATTAAGGGCTTTGCGGTAACACTCGGTGTCGGTACGCTTGTAAGCTTCTTCACAGCAATTATACTTACAAAGATAATGATAAAGCTTCTGGTTAAGGGCTTCGGAATAAAGAGCTCCGGCTGGTTTGGCGTGAAAAGAGGTGCGGTAAATGAAACAGTATAAGTACACTCAGCAAAGCAAAATATTTGCTTTGGTATCCTTAGTGCTCATCCTTGCCGGAATAGTCGGTCTTGCAATACACGGCGGTGTTTCCTACGGTATTGACTTTACCGGCGGTACCACAATCCAGGTTAGCATGCAGGGTGCTGAATTTTCAACGGACGATATTGAGGAAATAGTTTCAAACGTTATCGGCGAGGGTGACGTTCAGGCACAGCTTGTTGACGGCGGAGAGTCTGTTTCCGTTAAAACGATTGAGCTTCCCTATGACGAGGGCGGCGCAAACGAAAAGCTTGAACAAATTTTCTCGGACATTGAAGAAAAGTACGGCATTGAAATTCCCGCCTCGGAGCGTAACGTTACAACAATCAGCGCCGGAACAAGTAAGAAAATTCTTACCGACTCCATGTATGCGGTATTGATTGCGGTTGCATTAATGCTTTTGTACATTACCGTAAGATTTGAATTTTTATCCGGTGTTGCGGCTGTTGCCGGCCTTGTGCACAACATTGTTATTATGATTGGCTTTTATGCGCTGTTCAAAATTCCGGTAAACAATTCCTTCGTTGCGGCCGTGCTTACAATTGTCGGCTACTCTATTAACAACACAATTGTAATTTTTGACCGTGTTCGTGAAAACATAAGAAAGAACAGAAACCTTTCTTACGAGGGAATTGCGGATACAAGTATTGCGCAGTCCTTAAACAGAACAATCAACAGCTCAATAACAACACTTATCACAATCGGAATGCTTTACATTTTGGGTGTAAATTCCATTCGCGAATTTGCGCTTCCGATTATTATCGGTATTGTTGCGGGTACCTATGCATCCATATTCCTTTGCGCACCGCTTTGGGTTAAGATGAAAAACGCCGTAGCAAACCACAGAAGAAAAAAGGCAGAAAAGAAAGGAACTCCCGGCAAAAAGAAATATGTGGGCGCTCCCAAGAAGGCCGATAAATAAAAAAGCTTAGTGGGTCGCGTTTCGCGGCCCCTTTTTATAACAGGAGTGAGATAAAAATGCGCGAGAAAATATTATTTGACACAGGCTGGGTATTTCACGAGGGTGATTTTGAAAAAATACGACCCGGGGATAAGGGGCCGATATACACGCAGTCAAAAACGGAGCATATGCTTTGGGGGCCGGCCGCACGTACCTACAGCGCGGTGCCGGACCACTTTTCGAGATATAATGTTACAACGGATAAGTGGGAGCACGTAACACTTCCACATGACTACATAATCCGTCAAACTCCCAGTAAGGACGAAAACAATGCTTTGGGATATTTTAAATACACCAATGCATGGTACAGAAAAAAATTCAACCTGCCGGAGGAGGATAAGGCAAAGCGCCTGACCTTGCTTTTTGAGGGTGTGGCAACACACGCAACGGTTTATTTGAACGGCTGTGTTTTGAAGCACAATTTTTGCGGCTATAACAGCTTTGAGGTGGATATAACCGACTTTGCAAAATTCGGTGAGGGAGCGGCCAACGAAAACATTCTTGCCGTCTATACCTCATCTGATGATACTGAAGGCTGGTGGTACCAGGGCGGTGGCATTTACCGCCATGTTTGGCTTAACAAAACGGACAGCGTGGCTGTGGATTTGTGGGGCGTTTATGCCATGCCCGAAAAGGCGGCCGACGGTAAGTGGAATATTGACGTTGAAACAACGGTTATTAATAACCGCTACCAAAATGTGACGGTTAAAGCGGTTACCGTTTTGAAGGATAAGGACGGCAATGAGAAGGCTAAGGCTTTCGGCGAGATTACTGTAGATGAAAAGAGCAAGGCCACGGCAAAATACAATATGCGCGTGGAGGAGCCGGTGCTTTGGGACCTTGACAACCCCTATCTTTACACGGTGGAAACAAGGCTTTACGCTGACGGGGAGGAAACGGACTGCTACGAAACGCGCACCGGCTTTAGAACGTTTGAGCTTGACCCGAATAAGGGGCTTTTCCTAAACGGCAAGCACGTTAAAATAAAGGGCGTTTGCGCGCATCAGGATTTCGGCCTTACAGGCAAGGCGGTGCCGGACAACATTCACCGCTATAAGGTGGAATTGATTAAGGAAATGGGCGCAAACGGCTATCGCACAAGCCATTACCCTCATCCGGAGGCAACCATGGATGCGCTGGATGAGCTGGGCTTTATAGTAATGGATGAAACGCGCTGGTTTTCCTCGGCCGTGGAATCAATGGAACAACTGGAAATGCTTGTTAAGCGCGACAGAAACCGCCCGAGCGTGCTTTTCTGGTCGGTCGGAAACGAGGAACCTCACCATTTGACGGAGGAAGGCCGAAGAATTTGCAAAGCCATGATGTCATGCGTCAGAAAGCTGGATAACAAAAGAGTGGTAATGACGGCTGTATCCGATGACCCGAGCGTGGCAACGGTTTACGATGAGTTGGATGCTATCGGCATTAACTATAACCTGGCAAAATATGACGGTATTCATGAAAAGTACCCCGATAAGTGCGTGTTCGCATCCGAATGCTGTGCAACGGGAAGCACGCGCGGCTGGTATGATGATGACTGTGCCGAGCGCGCCTTTATGAGCGCCTACGACAAGGATACGACAAACTGGTTTGTCGGTCGCGAAAAAACATGGAAATTCATGTGCGAAAGAGAATGGGTGCTCGGCGAATACCAGTGGATTGCCTTTGAACACCGCGGTGAAACCGTTTGGCCGCGACTGTGCTCACAGTCGGGCGCAATTGATTTGTACCTGCAAAAGAAGGATGCCTTTTATCAAAATCAGTCGCATTGGACGGATAAGCCCATGGTGCATCTTCTTCCGCATTGGAATTTTGCCGGCAGAGAGGGTGAGCCCATAAAGATTTTCGCTTACACAAACTGCACGGAATTAGAGCTTTTCTTAAACGGGGAAAGCCTTGGTGTGCAACAGATTGAAAAATTCGGCCACGGCGAATGGCTGGTAAATTACGCTCCCGGTGTGCTTCGCGTGGAGGCAAGGATTTCCGGCAGGACCGTGTGCACCGATGAAAGGGTAACAACCGGAAGGGCCGAGGCTCTTAAGCTTAGGCTGGAAAATACGGTTAAAAAAGCAAACGGAACAGACCTTGCGCTCATTACCTGCTACTGTGTGGATAAGGACGGGCGAGAGGTGCCGGATGCAGTGCCCTTTGTAAGCTTTAACGCAAACAAGCTGGGCAAGGTTGTTGCAACCGGGTCGGATATAACCGACCACATTCCGCCGCACATAACGGACAGAAAAATGCGCGCAGGCAGAATATCTGTTGCCGTTCGCGTAGGTACAGCTCCGGGCGAGATGAAGGTTTACGCCTCGGCTGACGGACTTGCCGGCGCGGTGCTGGCGGTAGAGCTTGAATAAAAGCCTATGAAAAAATAAAAAGCACCGGTGATACACCGGTGCTTTAAATAAGGACGGATTTTATATGAATTTGCAAGAGAATAAAAATCCCGGCGAGGTTTACCTTCGCGGCTGCATTGTCGATATGCATACCCATTCGGAGCATTCGCACGACTCACAGTGCAAAATGGAGGATATGTATAATGCGCAGATGGCTAAGGGAACGGCGCATTTTGCGGTAACCGACCACTTTGATGTAGGCTCCGGCCCGGCGGATGTAATATTGGCAAATATTAAAGCCTCGTATGACGAGGCTTGCCGCCTCAACGAAAAGCACGGCAACGAATATATTTTGAAGGGCATTGAAATCAGTGAGGGCATTTGGGACCGCGAGGATTATAAAAAGGCAGTTGAATTATTGCCCTACGATGTTGTCATCGGCTCCGTTCACCGTGTAAGCTATAAAAGTATAACCGATGCCTACTCCCGTGAGGATTTGTCCAGCCTTACCGAAGAGGAACTTACGGGCTTCATGCACAAGTATTTTGCGGATATGCAGGAAATGGTGCGCACCTTGGATTTTGATATTTTGGCGCACCTTACATGTCCCATCAGGTATATTGAAGGACGGTATAAAATAAAGCTTGCGCTTGAGCCATTTGATGATGAGATTAACGTGATTTTGGAGGAAATAATAAAAAGGGGCATTGCGCTGGAGGTAAATACATCATCGCTTAATGTGATAAACGAATTTTTTCCGCCCAGACAGATTATAAAAAGATACCGCGAAATGGGAGGATACCTTGTAACCCTCGGTTCCGATGCGCACGTTGCGCAAAACGCTGCCGTAGGCCTTGATGAGGCAATAGCCGCTCTTAATGAAGCCGGCTTTGACAGCATCTATTGCTACAGAAAAAGAAAACCTTACCGAATTGAACTGTAGCACTTAACCGAATGCGAATAATTCCTTCTCCGCCTAAAACGGGAGTTAATTTCTGCTACCTTACTACGATAGATTTAACGTGCTCCTTTAGCACCATGTTTATGTACGGGGAAAGCGAGCGGTCATCATTTTCTGCGGTAATGCGAAGCTCCTCCAAAATGTCACTGTCTATTGTAATGCTAATCTTTTCTTTTAACGGTTTCATAAAAAACACCTCTTACCATATTATAACAAAAAAGCGAAATACGTATTGACAAATCGGATAAAGTCGGATAAAAGGAAAGATTAAGATGAAATTTTGTTCAAAATGCGGAAAAGAAATAATGGACGAGGCAGTTATCTGTCCGGAGTGCGGTTGCTCACAGGAGGCACCGAAGCCTGTGCAGAATACTACTGATTCTTCAAACTTCGGCTGGGCGCTTTTAGGCTTTTGTATTCCTATGGTTGGACTTATTCTTTACCTTGTGTGGAAGGATAATACTCCGCTTAAGGCGAAGTCTTTAGGAAAGGGCGCTTTGGTAAGCGTTATTGTAGGTGTGATATTTTATATTATTTACGCGGTGATAATCGGAGCAATGATTGGAAGCATGGGCTTTTAATCCGTGACGGTTAAAAAATTTTTAGCCATTGCATTCATGTGCCACCAAAGGCCGGACCGGTCGTTTTTCATACGCGGACATCAGTTTCCGCTGTGTGCAAGGTGCACCGGAATTTTGGCGGGTTACTTTTTGGGTATAGTGGCCATGTGCTTGACAGGGTGTGCATATTATAAATTTGGGCTTTTGTTAATCCTTACCATGATAGCGGACGGAGCCTTGCAGCAACGGCTTAAAATCGAAAGCACGAATATGCGCCGGTTAATTACGGGGATTTTAGGTGGCATAAGCATAATATGCTATTTTGTCGGCTTACATAAATTCACCGTTTGGTGGGTAAAAATTGTATTGGAGAAAATATTATAAAAGGGGTGTGACGGAAGGCACATCCCTTTTTACATGGTGTAATGCTGTTTTAGATATTTTTTCGGTGAAATGCCGGCCTCACGCTTGAAGCATTTGCTGAAATACGAGCTGTCGCAAAAGCCGAGCGCCTCGGATATTTCCTCCAGGGAAAGCCCATCTGCCAAAAGCTCCTTGGCCTTTAAAATCCGACGCTCATTTTTATATTCGGTAAAGCTTTTTCCGAAAGCCTTTTTAAACATTCTTTGAAAGGTGGAAATGCTGACCGAGCACATTTTTGCAAGTTCCGGCTCCCTTAGGTTAAAGTCCGTGTCTGCCTCCATGGCCGTTTTAACGGCCAATAAAACGCAGTCTGCTTCCTCCGGCGCGCAAATGCCGTCCAATATCTTAAAAAATGCCGAATTAACCATGCACGGCCTGTCCGCCATCATGTAGTAGCCGAGAGCATCCGAAAAGCAACGCTTTAAGTCAACTCTGTTTTTCAAAACAATAATTTCCTCCGAGCCGGAGTTAAAAAAGGCATCGCCGAAGCTGTTCGACTGAAAGTTAATAAGAATGTCCGCGGTGGGTGGGCTTTGGCAAAACAGTGCCTTATAGCGCGCGGTCCTTTTTAAAATTACAATATCGCCGGCAACAGCGGTGTATTCCTTATTTGTCGTGCGGTATTTTATGCTTCCGGAAAGTATGTAGCAAATTCCGGAAAACGGCCGTGTTTTACTGCTGTAGGAAAATGAGCTTTCATTTTCCCAAACTTGGCTTAATACGGTTATGTTTTTGTAATCGGCACATGATAAAGCCTTGTTCAACATTTTAATCACCCCCTTGTATTATACGAAAAACAGTGGATTAAGTCAATGAAAAGTGACGTAAAAATACAAAAAAGTGACGTAAATATATATTGAAAGCGCCGTAATTGTCATATATAATGTAATTAACCGAAATAAGGAGGGTTTTTATGAAAGCACATTATTATCAAACAAACGATAAGCATTTTATGGCGGAAAAGCGCTTGTTTACAAATGTTCAGAAAAATGATTGGATTCAAACCGTTATTGTGGATGAAAAGCCGGCGAGCAAGGGCACCTTTGACGGATTCGGCGTTGCAATAACCGGAAGCTCATGCTATGAGCTTTCCACCATGGAGCCGGAAAAAAGAGATGCGTTCCTTAATGATATTTACGGTAAGGACGGGCTTAATCTTTCCGTTGCCCGCGTTTCCATCGGTGCGAGCGACTATTCAACCTCCGTGTACTCTTATTGCGATACTCCGGGCGATACCGGGCTTAAAACCTTTTCGCTGGAGCCGGACAGGGAATTTATAATTCCCATGATTAAGGAAGCGATTGCGCACAATCCCGACCTTAAGTTTCTTGCTTCGCCGTGGAGCCCTCCCGGATGGATGAAAACGGGCGGCCTTCTTTCTTGCGGATATATGCGCGATAAATTTGTTGATACCTATGCGGATTACTTTGTTAAATTTATTAAGGAATACGGGAAAGAGGGCATAAAAATAAGCTCTGTAACACCGCAGAACGAGCCGGATACACAGCAGAACGGAACATCGGTTGCCTGTGCGTGGTCGCCGGATACCGAAGCGAAGTTTATGATTTCCCTTAAGAAAAAGCTTAAGGAAGCCGGGCTGGATACTGAAATTTGGATGTATGACCACTGCTTCATTTCCTGGCCGCGCGTTGCGTGGACTCTTAAGGAATATCCGGAGCTTTCTGAATGTGTGGACAGCATTGCCTTCCATTATTACGAAGGCGGCGTAGAGGTTATTGACAGCATAAGGGAAGAGCTGCCCGATATTAAGTGGAACTTCACGGAGGGCGGCCCCAGACTTAACGAAAATTATGATTCGGACTGGGTAAAGTGGGCGTATGTTATTGCGAGCTCACTTGCTCACGGTGCGGACAGCTTTTTGGGCTGGAATCTTTTGTTGGATGAGGACGGCGGCCCCAACATCGGCCCCTTCTCCTGTGCAGGATTGGTAACGCTTAATTCGCAAACAGGCGAGCTTAGCTATTCCGGGCAGTACCGTGCATTTGCGCATTTCTCAAAATTTATTCAGCGCGGCGCGGTTATTCATGCGGCCAAGCTTAAGGATGACTATCCGTGGGTGGGCAATTTCCCCAACAGTATGTATACTCCGATTGAGGTGGTTACTGCGGATAACCCGGACGGAAGCCATGTTGTTGTGTTCATAAACCGATCCGGATGGAAAAAGCGCCAGGCGCAATATTTTTACAACAATCAGTGGTGGTATGCCGAAATTTTGCCTAATTCCGTTTCCACAATGTATTTTGAAAAATAATAAAAACGCTGTAAAAGCCAAAGGCTTTTACAGCGTTTTTTGCATCTGTCAGTTTTGCTTTCGCACAATGGTGTAGTCATCGCCGCCGCGAAAATAAGGGCATGAGGACTTGGAAGAATAGCTTAGGCGCGCAAGCTCATCCTCATCCTTGTCAATAATACATTCGTAGCAGTCATATTCCTCATTGTACGCATAATTAATGCAATATTCGCATGAATTTATCAAAAAATCATCTCCCGTTCCTATTGTACCATAAACCAAGTACCTTTGTAAATATAAAAGGGGTGAAATGTGTAAAATTTTGCAGTGTAATGTGTATAAGGCAAGATTTGAAAACAGTGTAACAGCTGGGCGGTTATGCCACCCCTACATTCGGATTATTAAAAGTCGGGAACGGAGGTGGTTACAATGGAAAAACATAAATTGAGTGTATTTATACTTACCGTGTTTTTTGTACTTGTATTTACTTTATCTTATAGAGTCATAATTTTGGCATAACCGTTTTAGGTATTGTCTTTTCTGTATTTAATATATGAAATAAACAGGAATTTGTCAACCGTTATGAAAATAATAAAGAAAAATGTTGACAAGGGGAGAAAAATGTGGTAAACTGTAAGAGTCGTTTTTATAGCGACAAAAATTTAATACGACCCGTGGATGCCGTCGGATAAAACCGATGGTTTAGGGAACTTCGGAGAAGCTCATTAGATTGAGTGCCGAAGGGGCAAGGCGGCATTGCCGCTGAAACTCTCAGGCAAAAGGACGAAGACGTGATTTTTTATTTATCGCCTTATTTTTTGAAGTTGCCGTTTGGGTCGGCAACTTTTTTATATTTAGGGAGGATAAGATGGACAGATTAAACATGATTTTGGACAAAATCGACGGCTGGGTTTGGGGCATACCGCTTATAGTGCTTATTTTGGCAATTGGGCTTCTTTTATCGCTCAGAACGGGCTTTGTGCAGATTAAGCATTTGCCCAAGGCACTTCGCTACATGCTCAAGGAGGAAGAGGGCGGCGAAGGCGATGTTACAAGCTTCGGCGCGCTTTGCACAGCGCTTTCCGCAACAATCGGAACGGGAAATATTGTCGGCGTTGCAACGGCTATTGCGGCCGGCGGCCCCGGTGCTCTTTTCTGGATGGAGGTTGCGGCCTTCTTCGGAATGGCAACAAAATATGCGGAAGGTCTTCTTGCAGTTAAGTACAGAGAAATTGACGAAAACGGAAATGTTCTCGGCGGCCCCTTTTATTACATTGAAAAGGGCATGGGTAAGAAGTGGAAATGGCTTGCCGTGATTTTTGCGGTATTCGGAATGCTTGTTGGTATTTTGGGTATCGGTACAATGACACAGATCAACGGTATTACCGCCGCTGTTCAAAACTTCTTTGACCCGGATAAGGCAATGGTTGCCTTTTCGATTGGTGAGCACAGCTATGCATGGCCCACGGTAATTGCCGGAGTTTTGGTAACGCTTTTTGCCGGACTTGTAATCATCGGCGGCATAAAGAGAATTGCAAAGGTTTCGGAAGTTGTTGTGCCTTTTATGGCAATTTTGTACTTTGCCTGCGGCATACTTTTGATAGTCTGCAATATAAAGGAAGTGCCCTCGGCAATTGCCCTTGTTGTTACAAGTGCATTCACACCTAAGGCAGCGCTTGGTGCCGGTATCGGTATCACAATCAAAAAGGCGATGCAGAGTGGTATTGCGAGAGGTATATTCTCGAATGAAGCGGGTATCGGCTCCGCTCCCATTGCGGCAGCTGCGGCAAAAACCAAGGAGCCTGTAAGACAGGGCCTTGTATGTATGACAGGTACCTTCTTCGACACAATAATAATTTGCACAATTACGGGACTTTCGATAGTGCTTACGGGTTCTCACGTTCCTGCTATGAATGGCGAACTTGAGGGTGTTGCAATCACAACGCGTGCATTCCAGGAGGGACTTCCCTTTGCAAGCAACGTATCGGCATTCATTTTGATGGTTTGTTTGGTATTCTTTGCATTCACCACAATACTGGGATGGGACTATTATTCCGAAAAGTGCCTTCAGTATCTTGTAGGAAATAAGAAAAAGGCGTTAATGACCTTCAGATTCTTATACATTGCGGCAGTATTCTTAGGCCCCTACCTGAACGTTTCGTTTGTTTGGACCCTTGCCGACATTGTAAACGGACTTATGGCGTTCCCCAACCTTATAGCGCTGTTTGCGCTCAGCGGCGTTGTTGCGGCGGAAACAAAAAGCTATATTAAAAGGATTAAGGAATTAAAATAATTAAGTGTACTAACCTGATAATAAGAAATGGGCTAATCCGCCGTATACGGAAAGTATACGGCGGATTTTTCTGAATAGCGAAAAGGGAAGCCGCTTTGCCGGAGCGCAGAGCATAAAAAAATCCCACTGATAGGCGCAAGCCTGTCGGTGGGATTTTTTGTTTTACAGCTTAACGGTTTTTCCGGTTGCTATGCTTTCGTAAACCGCATTCATTGCCTCGATTGTTTTCTTGTGCCATCTTAAGTTAATAAGCGGGGTTTTGCCGTTCCTTACGTTGTCAACAAATTCGTCAATCAGGCCGACCCACTCATCAAAATAGGTGTACTGAACGGTGTATCGGTCGTTGGGGTATCCGTTGTGGTAAACGTTGGGGCCGAAGCAGTCGGACATGATGGTGCCCTTCTCGCCGTTCAAGGTGATGTTAACCTCCATGCGCTTGGGGAAAACCTCCCAGCCGGGGCCGGGCACCTTTAAGCGCTCCTCCATTTTAGACCAGGATGGGTCAAGTGAGAAGATGGTGCCGTCCTTCATTTTACCGATAACGGTAAGCATATCCTCCTCCTCGATGTCGGGGCGGATGTTTTTTGCAACCTCGGCATAGATAGAGTCGAAGTCACTTCCGGTCATGTGCCTTATCATATCGAAAATGTGAGGGTGGTCGCAAAGTGCGCCGCCGCGGAAGCGGGGGTCGCCTTCCTTAATGGGCACTCTTTTGCCGTAGCTTTTTTCGGGCACGCCCTGCCAGGGGAAGGCCCATACGGGCGACAACGTAATATTGGTTGCATTAAAGGATTTTAATTTGCCGATTGCGCCGTTGGACAAAAGCTCCTTTAAGCGCACGATAACGGGATTGTAGTGCATTTCAAGCTCAATCTGGCACACAACGTTGTTCTTTTCTGTAAGGTTAATCATTTCGTCGTATTCCGCCATGTCGAAGGTGGGAATTTTCATGGAAAGAATGTGTATTCCGCGCTCGGCACAAAGCTTCATTTGGCGCAGATGGTCGCTGTTTTCGCTTGCCAAAACAACCGCCTCGATTTCCGGATGTGCGTTAAGCATTTCAAGCTCGGAGTCATAGCACGGAATACCGGAAACGGAGTCCAAAAACACCTTTTTAACCTCGTCGTTTGCAGTTGAAACCGCAACCCAGTCAAGCTTCGGATTTTCCTTCAGCACCTGATAATATTTTCTTGTGTGACCGTGCGTCATGCTCATCATGGCAATTTTTAAAGGCTTCATAATTACAGCTCCTCCCTTTCTCCGCTTTCGGCAGAGGCTTTTGCGTGGGCGATAAGGTTGTTAAGAATTTTTTCGTTTACAAGCGCATCCGAAAGGCGGCCGGACTGTGCAAGCGCCGCCGCGGAGCGGACGGTTGCAATTTCGTCAATCGAAAGCCCGTAAAGCTCAAAATCCACATCGGTGAATTTCTCTTCGTTTTCGCCGTAAATGTAAACCGAGTCCTGCTTTATCTGCGCATCTACAACGATATCGCACGCAATTCCGCGCTCGGAAATAATCTCGTGCTTATCCTTGGGCTCGGTGCCGCACCTTAAGGTGGCGGAAATTTCAATTGTAATTACAATTCCGTCATCCGTTCTTAAAACGGCATTTAACACGTTGCCGTTTTGCATTACCGTAACGGTTTTGATTTCGCTTTGAAGCACGAAGCGGCAAATATCCGCCTCCCTTTTAAGCTCTGAATAAACGTCCGCGTCCTTTTGGGTAATTCGCTGAACACGCATAACGCTTATTCCCTTAAGCGTTCCGTTGCCCGCAATGTTTTTAAGCTCAATGAAACGCCTTTCCGACCTGTGCGGAAAAAGGGGATATTCGGCGCCGTCGATTATAACGGTTCGGCAGTCCTTGAGTTGAGGTCTGCATTTAAGTTCGTATTTTTCGGCAAGAAAATCAAGCTTTTCCTGTAATTTATTCATATTGCTTCCTCCTTATTAAAGCATTTTAATTCTGGGCTTGTATTTTTCAAGATAAGCCGCGTTCTTTTCGTCGCCGCCGGGTGTGTTGGCCGATGACCAAACGGGAGGAGTAACACCGTTTTCAACACACATTTTAACGGTTTCGATTTCCAAAAGGTGTGCAATGTAAAAGTCGATTATATTGCTGACCGGAGCAATGGGCGTTTCTAAGCCCGGAATGTTTACAACCGCATCACCAACGGGGTTAAAGTCATCAATGCAAACATCGGCATAGTCAAAAAGATTTTTCTTGTTGGGGTGCCTTATAAAGTGGTCGGCCGGCATTTCGCTTTGCCAGTAGGAGCTGGAAACGGCGATGATTTTTGCGCCTGCCTTTTTCGCCTCCTCAGCCGCATCAATTGTTGCAGGATTTATACCTATGTTGTGGAAAATGATTAAAACATCGTCCTTTTTAAGGTCGTAATACTTCATTATGGAGCTTCCGTAGTTTACTGTTCTTTCAAGCTCCAAATACTTTAAGGCCTGGTTGAAAACCGAAAGGCCGGTTTCCATAATGGGGTTGATGTTGGAAAGACCGCCCGCGCGGAAGAACATTTCGCCCATGCAAAGGGTTGTATGTCCGCCGCCGCCGTAAACGCTTATGAGCTTGTCATCCCTTATTGCGCCGAACATAAGCTCGGCCGCCTTTTTAATATTTTCTCCCTGGGTTTCATTTACCTTTTTGAAGTTTTCCTGAATGGATTCAAAATAGCCGTAATCGTTAATCATATTGACCGCTCCTTTTATTTTTTAAGCACACGCTTGTAATTTCTGCCGATATTGTCCCGGCAGAAATTACAAGCGTGTGCTTAAAAAATAAAAGGAGCGGTCAATAT
>CAZITC010000005.1:0-14186 GCA_964542085.1 uncultured Ruminococcus sp.
TCGCCGCTCGGAAATTTTTGAGGCCGAAAAGAACAAAATCAAGTACGATTCTGAGCTCGAAGCCGTCTATCTTGTGGGCAATTTTGGTGTTTCCTGTGCCGACATTGACGATATAAATGAAACGCTTGTTCGCGCCGACGGCTTTACAATCGAAAAAATGCCGACTGAAATCACCCTTTCCGATATCGAAAAGCAGGGCTTTCCCTTCTTCGCCGGAAGCTTGCACATTAAAAAGAGCTTTACGCTTCAAGATACCAATGTGATTTTTGAGGCAAACAAAAAGGGCCTTGTTGTTATCGGGGTCACCTTTAACGGCAAAAAAGCTGACGACCTTATTTTCGCCCCCTACAGGGTCGATTTGTCAGACAGTGCTGTTTGCGGCGAAAACACATTGGAGCTTGAGCTTACCAACAGCCTTCGCAATCTTTTAGGCCCCCACCATTTGACCACTCCCAGAGAAACCTGTGTAGCTCCGGATTCTTTCCACGAAGAGGCGAATCCCTTCCTCTCCGGAAATGCCGAAAGAATTAAAGAATACAATTTATTAAAAATGGGATTAATTTAAAAAAACACTTGCAATTGCCGAATATGTGTGCTATAATTATTTCATCAATTGAACATTCGTTCAATTGATGAAATAATTGCAAGGAGTGTTTTATATGAAAAAGGTATTCGGTATTGAGGTTGACTGTGCCGCATGCGCAGATAAAATGGAAAAGGCGGCTGTAAAAACAGAGGGTGTTGTTTCGGCCGCTGTTAATTTTATGACCCTTAAAATGTCTGTCGAGTTTGAGGACGGAGCGGATGTCAAATCCGTTATGAAGGCAGTTTTGAAAAATTGTAAAAAGGTTGAAAACGACTGCGAAATTTACCTTTAATCGGTCGGAGGAGCTTTTATGACTAAAAAACAAAAAAATGTGCTCTGTCGCATAATCGCCTCTCTCATACTTACGGTCATTTTGCATTTTTGTAACTTAACGGGCTATTTTAGGCTTTTTTACCTTCTTCCCTATTTTGTAATAAGCTACGATATTTTAAGAAAAGCCGGCCACGGCATAATAAGCCTTCAGCCCTTCGATGAAAATTTCCTCATGGCAATTGCTACGGTGGGCGCGGCGGCTCTCGGCGATTTCACAGAGGCCGTAGCCGTAATGCTTTTATACCAAACGGGCGAGCTGTTCCAAAGCTATGCCGTCGGAAAAAGTCGAAGAAGTATCGGAGCACTGATGGATATACGTCCTGATACGGCCAATATTGAAGAAAACGGTGCTATTAAGGCCGTTGATCCGTCCAGCGTTCCTATCGGTAGCATAATCACCGTTATGCCCGGCGAAAAGGTCCCCATTGACGGCGTTGTCGTTGACGGTGAGGCTTACATCAACACCTCTGCCCTTACCGGTGAAAGCGTGCCAGTGCGCGCCTTACCCGGAAGTGCGCTGATGAGCGGCTCAGTATGCGAAAACGGAGTGCTACATATAAAAACCACCGCTGCCTTCGGCGAGGATACGGCCTCTAAAATATTGGATTTGGTTGAAAACGCAAGCTCTCTTAAATCAAAATCCGAAAATTTTATTTCCAAGTTTTCAAGAATTTATACTCCGGCCGTTTGCATCGCGGCATTGCTCTTAGCCGTTTGCGTTCCGCTTTATAGCATTTGCACCGGCGGTGAGCCGCTTTGGGGCACATGGATTTACCGCGCGCTTTCCTTTTTGGTAACAAGCTGTCCCTGTGCGTTGGTAATCAGTATTCCGCTTTCGTTTTTTGCAGGGATCGGCTCGGCCAGCCGAAACGGAATACTTATCAAGGGCTCGGCCTACATGGAAACTCTTTCTAAGGTTAAGCATATTGTTTTTGACAAAACCGGTACTCTAACCGAGGGAGCATTTTGCGTTCGCGCCGTGCACCCGGTAAGCTTACCGAAGGAAAAGCTTCTTTACTATGCCGCATCGGCCGAATGTTATTCCAACCACCCGATAAGCGAAAATATAAAAAAGGCCTATGGCCAAAGCATAGACCCTTCGGCGATAACCGATGTCAAGGAAATAAGCGGCCGCGGCGTAACCGCCACGGTTGACGGGCTGAAGGTTGCCGTTGGCAATAAAAGGCTTATGGCCGATTTGAGCATCGAATGTCAAGATTGTTCCTGCTCCGGAAGTGTTATCTACGTGGCTGTTAATTCAACCTATAAAGGCCACATATTAATTGCCGATGCAATAAAAAAGGATGCGTTATCCGCAATAAATGCGCTTAAAAAAATCGGTATCAAAAGCGTAACCATGCTTACCGGTGATGCAAAAGATGCGGCTATGTGCGTTGCAGAAGAGCTTGGCATCAAAAATGTGCACTCAGGCCTTCTTCCCGAGGATAAGGTAAGCCTGGTGAGTGAAATAATAAAAAACGAAGACAAGGGAGATTTTACCGCCTTTTGCGGTGACGGAATTAATGATGCGCCTGTTTTGGCGCTGGCCGATGTAGGAATTTCCATGGGTACAATCGGCTCCGATGCCGCGATTGAGGCATCCGATGTTGTTCTTATGGACGATAATCTTCTAAAGGTTACCGATGCCGTTGCTATTTCAAAAAAATGCCTGCGCATTGTTTACGAAAACATTGTTTTTGCTATCGGCATTAAGCTTGCTTTTTTGCTTCTTGTTGCCTTAGGCATTGCCGGAATGTGGTACGCGGTTTTTGCCGATGTAGGCGTAATGATTATTGCTGTGCTTAATGCACTGCGTTGTATGAAATACAAAGGAGGACACTGATGGAAAACAAAAATTGCCAACCCACCGAAGATGAGCTTATCGCCCTTGCGGAGCTGTTTAAGAATTTTGGCGACTGCACAAGAATAAGAATACTCTTTATGCTTTTTGGCAGTGAATTCTGCGTTCAGGATATTGCCGAGGCGCTTTCCATGACACCGTCCGCAATTTCGCACCAGCTTAAAATACTAAAGCAAAGCAAACTGATTAAAAGCCGCCGGGATAAGAAAAACATTTATTACTCCCTCGCTGACGACCATGTAAGCACAATAATATCCCAGGGCATGAATCACATTAACGAATAAAGGCACTGCGCCTTATATAAAAACCACTGTGCACCATCAGGTGCACAGTGGTTTTTTACACATAAATTTTTCTTAAATTAATCCGTTTCGGGAGTAGAAAGGATTATTCACTTTCGGTTAACCGTTTTAAATATCCCGTCCGACATCGGTAATGTGAATAAACCTTACTTTTTTGAAGGAATAGCTGTCCAGTGGCCGACACGCGGCATCAACCGAATGTGCGGCAAGCATAAGCTCCGCCGGCAACGCATCCGCTCCGACGCTGACAACAACCGGTGTATGCGAAAAACGAACTCCGTCAAACGAAAGCTGAACAAGGTCACCCATTCTTACATTCTCAATCCCGGTTTCTTCACCACGGGGGCCTAAACCGTTATTTTTCACTAAAAAGTCATACAGAAATTCCACCCCGGCCCAGGAAGGTGACCTGTCATTTATATCATAATAATACCAATTGGGATAATTCATACTGTTACATCCGGCATAAAGGCACTGCGATGCAAAATTTGTGCAATCACCGCCGATACCGTCAAAATCGTAATAGTCCGGATTTCTGAAGTAAGCCCACTTTTTTGCATATTCAGTTGCTTTTATTCTTTCGTAAGGCACAGTTATAAGCATTTTCACCCTTCCTTCGGGTTAATTTTCGGGCTTTCGCCCACTTACAGCATATGCCGAAAGTAAAATTCCGTCAAAGCTCAGGTATCAAAAGTTTTTGACCGGTGTAAATATTGCCGCCGTCAATACCGGTGCATTCACAAATTGCATACACAGCTTTGCGAATATCCACACTGTTGCCGTAATGCTCCGAAGCAATTTCCCACAGCGTGTCCCCCGGCTTAACATAAACCTCAGTATACGAAGCGTACTTTCCCCTGTCACCGTTGGAAAGCGCTGTTACACTTACCAGTGCAGTAACCGTTACCAAAACCGCTATCATTATTTTCATCATTTTTATTCTTCTTGTTCTTCTCTTTCTCATAAATGGCACCTCCCAATAAGAACTTTTGTTCTTCTTATGCCTATATAATACACGAACATTTGTTCTTTGTCAAGTATTTTTTCAAAATTTTAAAACAAATGTTTGCATTTTGTAAAAAAGTGTGTTATAATGTAATCAGTAACAGTTAATCTTTTTAAAGGAGTGTTAAGCCATGTCGAAAGATACATCTCAACGCATACTTGACTTTATAACGGATTATGTACACGAAAACGGGTACTCTCCCACTATAAGGGAAATTTGTGACGGAGTGGGGTTAAAATCCCCCTCCACCGTTCACGGCCATATCGAACGGCTTCGCCGCGCCGGCAAGCTTGATAAGGCGGATTCCAAAACGCGAACGATTAAGGTATCGGAAGGTGCTGCCTATGGCTGTGAGTCGGAGTATTTGGAGGTGCCGGTTTTGGGTACGGTTGCCGCCGGTGTTCCCATTCGCGCACAGGAGGATATTGAACGCACCTTCCCCCTTCCCATGGATTTTGCAAGAAAGGGCGAAATTTTCATGCTGAAGGTTAAGGGCGAGTCCATGATAAATGCCGGCATTTTATCCGGCGACTACATCATTGTTGAGCAAACAAATGTTGCGCGCAACGGTCAAATGGTTGTTGCCATGATCGAGGACGAGGTCACGGTAAAAACCTTTTATAAGGAAGCAACATACATTCGCCTTCAGCCGGAGAATGACTATATGGATCCCATCATTGCACGTGACGTTATAATTCTCGGTCGCGTTGTCGGCGTTTACAGAAAGTTTTAAAAAAAGCTAAGGCACTTTCAGTGCCTTAGCTTTTTTTATTTATCCTCTTCTTTTTCCTCGCTGTCGTTAATAATGCTTTCTGTCAGCACCTTGCAGATGTTTGACGTAATGCTTACCTGAATGACAAGGTCTGTCATTCTTTTGTGCGAATCGGTGCTTAAAATCGGCCCCGCAACACTTTTAACATTCTCCACAACATAAGCAAAGGCCTTGCGCTGATTTTCCGCAAATGAGGTGTAAATTTCCTTTACCTCCGCCTCGGTAATCCCGGTTGGAATTACTTTTTTAATTGTTTCCATGTTAAGCGTTTGCTTCAAAAAGCAAATTATTATAAGATAAGCCAGGTGCTGCCTGCCGTATTTCTTTTTTACGGGCGCCGGCATGATTGACAGCTTAACGTAATTATTAATCATCGGTTGTGTTATGCCCTTTCCGTCCCCCAAAACCGCCATATACCGACCCAGCAATGTTATAACCTGGTCCATATAAAGCTCAATTTCCGGAAGCTCCTCCCACTTCGGAAGCGCCGCCTCCTCCAAGCTTTTATCCCATTTTTCAATTGACTGCTCAATCCTTTGTCTGTTCAGCTTCATAGTCTTCTCTCCCCTTTTTCATAATTATATATTAAAAATTGCTTCTTGTCAAACAGAATTTTATTGACAAAATATATTTTATGGTGTAATATAGTATTATATACAAGATAACACCATTTTATAAATCAAGGAGCGAGTTATGACAACATTAAAATCATATTTACTGAATTCTTTCCAAACACACCGTGACGAAACGGCCTTCATCGTTAAGGAGGAAGGCACATATACCAACATAACCTATTCTGAGCTTGAGTATCAGGTAACCTCCCTTTCCTCCGGACTTTCGGATTATTACGGCAAAAGGATAATCGTAACCGGAAAAAACTCATATCAATGGGCACTTTCTGCACTATCCGTTTTATACTCGGGTGCAGTGCTTGTTCCCGTTGACTCTGCACTTCCCGAAAATGAAATGATAAGCATTGCCAAGCGAAGTGAGGCTGAGCTTATTATTTACTCCGACGAGATTAAAGAAAAGGCCCTGGCAACGCCTGTTTCGCACAAGCTTTCCATGAGTGAGCTTGACAGTATTTCAAAAAAAAGAGCCCCTATTATAACCAAAGAGCGTGACCCGAACAGTTTAAGCGTGCTTATGTTCACATCCGGCACCACTTCAACCTCAAAGGCGGTAATGCTTTCCGACAACAACTTTTTGGCAAATATTGAAGCCATGACGGTGACAGAAAAATTCTATTCAACGGATGTCAACCTTGCCCTGCTTCCATATTATCACGCCTTCGGCTTAACCTCACTTCTGCTTTTTGTCGGGCTTGGCATCACCAGTGTATACGCAAAGGGGCTTCGTATAAAAAAAGCGCTTTCCGAATACGGCGTAACCGTTTTTGTAGGTGTGCCGCTGATTTTGGACAAAATAAAGGATACTGCTCGTCAAGCCATTGAAAAAAGCGGAAAGCAACGGCTTTTTAACACCTTGGTTAAAATAAGCCACGGCTTTTTGAAGTTAGGTATTGACTTAAGAGGCATGCTGTTTTCATCGGTGCGCAAAAAAATCGGTCCTCTTCGCTTGGTTATAAGCGGTGCCGCACCCTTAAGCGAGGACACAATCAGCTTTTTTGACGATATCGGAATTTTGCTTATTCAAGGCTACGGCATGACAGAAACCGCGCCCGTAATTTCCGCGGAAACCGAAACCAAAAGAAAGCGCGGCTCGGTAGGAATTCCCATTCCCAATGTGGAGGTTGTTATCGACAGCCCCGACGAGGAGGGCACCGGCGAAATTCTTGTTAAAGGCCCAAACGTTATGCTCGGCTATATGAATGAGTCCGTTCAGCCCTTTTATAACGGCTATCTTAAAACCGGTGACCTTGGCTATTTGGACTCGGACGGCTTTCTTTTCATTCGCGGAAGAAGCAAAAACGTGCTGGTTTTGAAAAACGGTAAAAACGTTTATCCCGAGGAATTGGAGGCGCTTGTTTCCGCCGTTCACGGCGTTACGGAATCGGTTGCCCACCTTTCTCCGGACAGCAAATACGTTCACCTTACAGCCGTGTATGACCCGGAAATAACCACGCCCGATAAGGCAAAGGCTGAGATTGAGGCGATAAATTCAAGGCTCTCTGAATACAAAAAAATGCGCAAAATCGCCCTTACCACCGAGCCCTTCCCAAAAACATCCACTGGTAAAATAAAGCGTAATGTGTTCTTAAAATAAACACCCACAATAAAGTAAACCCTAAAAGTCAAAAATTAAACATTGACTTGCTTGTGAATGAGTTCGGTACTGTACCGGACTCATTTCTTTTTATTTTAATGCTATGCTTACGATGTCGAAGTGATTATTTTTCTGTTTATACCTAATTGCTTCTCTCGCATATCCGATATAACACAAATTTAAAATTGCAGCGAATAGTTTTTAATGGCTTTTTTGACATAAAAATATGCACCCTTTTGGGGGTGCATATCACACAAGAATAACTATTTTTGTTTAAGACTATCTGTCAGTCCATAAAATTTTTTTGTCAGAAATTTATTTGCTACATTTCAGCTGATTTTAAGTTCTATCTTATTTTCTCCATCCCTAAGAAACGGCGAAATACAAAATTTATGCTCGTTCCAAAGGCTGAAGCCGCAAAAGCTTCCGTTGACAAAGCATTCGACCATATCGTTAGCCCAAACCCTGATATAAAGGTTATCAGCCGTGCCGAAATAAGTTCCTTTATAGGTCTTAACTAAATTCTCGTCATCGACATCCGTAAGCACAAAATTCAACTCGGCATAATTTTTTTCCTCTTCCTCCGAAAAATCCAAGTCATCCTCGGTTAAAAACAGCAACGCGCTTTCACGCCGTTTAAGTTTTAAATTAAAAGCCATGCCGCTGTTTTCCTTATGCGATTTCAAGGCGTTGACCGTACCACTCCACATATCAATCCTTATAACATTGCCATTTCCGTCAAGTCACGCCTCTGTATCAATAGTTTCTTCGCCTTCGTTCACCAAAAACCACATTTTCACGCCGTTTTTCCAAAGAGCGCTCACACGCAAAGCCTCGGCCCTTTTTTCGGTATAGATATCGCGATGGGCAATATCTCCTAAGCCCGTTATATGCTTCATCTCCGGGAACATATTTTTCCAATCGTTCAAAACATATTCGTATGAATTTTCACCAACGTAAAGCCTTCCGCCGTGCTTTGTCACAATATCTTCAAATCCCCATGTCCATGCATGGCATTTGGGGTTGCCTATTCTTCCAAGAAGATCCGGCTCATCCGTAAAAAAACCGATTACGGTATTTCCGAAATAACCTTCAAGCCAATCGTAATACCTTTGATGAGTCAGCCTTATAAAGCAGTCAACCGAGCTTTGAGTCAAAAGATCTGCCGCCGGGGCATCAGGCTGGCCGTCATCTTCACCCCAGTGGATGCCCCTTATGGTCCCGCCGGTATTTTTTGCACAATATATTTGCCGCTTTCGGTTTTTGCAATAAGCTTTCCACCGTCCGGATTATCCTCCAAGAAAATGCCCTGTGCGGCATACTTCGGATTTTCGGCAACAACTTTCCCGTGCGCACTTCCCGACGGATACATCGCTTCATCATACAAAACAACCTTCATACCGAGATTTGCCGCACATTTTACAGCAACCTCAATATAATGCATAAATTCGTCCGAAAGATATTCAATAGATTTTGGCACTCCTATTCTCGGGTGCAAAACGACGCCATATACACCTTTTTCGAAAAAATCCTTAAGCTACCTTTCAATTTCCGCCTCGTCAAGCGAATCGTTTGAAAACCAAAACGGTATCGGCCCGTATTCGCGCGGAGGATTTTTTATGCTTTCAATAAACTCAGTTACCTTACTCATAGCGTCTCTTTAGTGTTTTCAAGCCATATCAACAGGAAGCTTTTTGCCACCCAAAATGTGAAAATGAACGTGCATAACCGTCTGTCCGCCGTTAGCGCCGCAATTGTTTATAACGCGGTAGCCCTCCTCATCTATGCCAAGCTGTTTTGTAATTTTACTTACAGCCTCAAAAACCTTCGCCGCATAAATTGAATTTTCGGCATTAAATTCGTTCGCTGAGGAAATATGCTTTTTGGGGATAACCAAAAGGTGCACCGGCGCCATAGGATTTATATCCTTAACGCAGACAACATAGTCATCCTCATATACATAGTCCGAAGGAATTTCCTTGTTCGCTATTTTACAAAAAATACAATCCATTATCCGTTCCTCCCTTAAAGCTGTGCTTCAATAACGCCTGACACAACATCCAACGCCGCATCGGTCTTGGTAACATCCTTACCGCCAGCCTGTGCACTGTCCGGCTTACCGCCGCCACCGCCGCCGGCAACAGAAGCAACCTCCTTTATTACCTTGCCGATGTGAACGCCCATAGCGCAAGCCTGTTTGCTGGCGCCTCCGACGAAGGTAACCTTACCTTCGGAAACACACGCAAGCACGGTTGCCGAAATCGGAAGTTTATCCTTTACTGTATCAATCATTTCACGCATTGCTTCAACATCCACTCCGTCTACCTTGGCCGTAATAACCGATACACCCTTAACGTCCACAGCCTTTTTCAAAAGTTCATCCGCAACGCCCTTGGAAAGCTCCGCCTTGAGTGCGTCAAGCTCTTTTTTAGTATCTGCCGCGTTTTGAACAAACGCCCTTGTTCTTTCAACCACAGCACCGGGGTTGGACTTCATAACGGAGGCGATTTGTGAAATTGTTTCCTCCTGCGTCTTAATATATGAAAGCACACCGCTTCCGGTTACGCCCTCAATTCTTCTTACACCAGCCGCAACACCGCTCTCCGAAAGGATTTTGAAAAGTCCGATTTGGCTTGTTGCCTCCAAATGTGTTCCCGCGCAAAATTCCATTGAATAGTCGCCCATGGACACAACCCTTACGGTTTCGCCGTACTTTTCGCCAAAAAGTGCTGTTGCGCCAAGCTTTTTAGCTTCCGCAATCGGCATTTCACGCTTTGTGATTTTTATATCCTCCAAAATCTTTTCGTTGACCCTGTTTTCAACAGCTGAGAGTTCCTCGACAGTCATAGCTTCAAAATGAGAGAAGTCAAACCTCATTCTATCCTCACCGACATAGGAGCCGGCCTGTGCAACATGGCTTCCGAGCGTTTCAATAAGTGCCTTCTGCAAAAGGTGTGTAACGCTGTGATTTCTTGATATTGCCATTCTGCGCTTTTTATCCACAGTAAGACTTAATGAATCGCCGACAGAAATTTTTCCTGCCTCCACCTTAATTTCGCTTGCATCCTTGCCCGATACCTTGCGGCTTTGCAAAACAGAAGCCACCGCACTGTCCGAAGTCGCTTTACCGGTATCTCCGACCTGGCCACCGCACTCGGAATAGAACACGGTTTTATCAAACGCAACGATTGCGGTTTCACCCTCCTCCGCAAAGTCGGATAAAGCGCCGTTCTTTATAATTGCCTTAACTGTTGCAGTGCATGAAAGCTCATCATAGCCCAAAAATTCGGGAGTCACATCATCGGGAATTGCAGCATCCGAGCTCCATGCATTGTCCGCATTTTCAGCACGAGCGCTCTTTGCGGTTATGCGCTGAGTCTGCATGCACTTGTCAAACCCTTCCTTATCCACGCTGAAGCCGTTTTCGGATGTAATATCCACCGTAAGGTCAAGAGGAAATCCGTAGGTATCATAAAGCTTGAATGCATCCTCACCGGAAAGCTCCGTCTTTCCGGATGTCTTCATATTTTCCATGTAGGAGGCAAGAATTGCAAGACCCTGGTCGATGGTTTCCGCAAAACGCTCTTCCTCAATCTTGATTATCTTTTTAATGTAATCCGCGTTTTCGCAAAGCTCCGGATAACCGGATTTACATTCGTTAAACACAGTATCCGCAAGCTTGTACAAGAAGCTTCCGTTTACGCCGAGAAGCTTTCCGTGCCTTGCCGCACGGCGAAGGAGCCTTCTTAAAACGTATCCTCTTCCCTCATTCGAAGGCAGTATACCGTCGGAAATCATAAAGCAGGTGCTTCTTATATGGTCAGTTATTGCACGAAGCGAAACATCCGTCTTTTCCGAATCGCCGTACTTAACGCCGGTGATTTCCGAAACAGAAAGCATAATATTTCTTATCGTGTCAACCTCAAAAATATTGTTTACGCCCTGCATGATTGTTGCCAAGCGCTCCAAGCCCATACCTGTATCAATATTGGGATTGGGAAGGCGGTTGTAGTTGCCGTTTTCATCCTTATCGAACTGAGTAAATACCAAGTTCCAAAATTCAACATATCTGTCGCAGTCACAGCCAAGCTTACAGCCGGGCTTGCCGCAACTGTACTCGGGCCCTCTGTCAAAATGAATTTCGGAGCAGGGGCCGCAGGGGCCTGTTCCGTGTTCCCAGAAGTTATCCTCCTTGCCCATTCTGACAATACGCTCCGCCGGGAAGCCGATTTTCTTCGTCCAAATATCAAACGCCTCGTCATCATCCTCATAAACGGTTACCCAAAGGCGCTCCACCGGCATATGCATAACCTCGGTAATAAACTCCCACGCCCAGCTTATAGCCTCGGTTTTGAAGTAATCACCGAAGGAAAAGTTACCCAACATTTCAAAGAATGTGCCGTGACGCGCCGTGTGGCCGACAAGCTCAATATCCGGCGTTCTTATGCACTTCTGGCAAGTTGTCACCCTTCTTCTGGGTGGTGTTTCCTTGCCCGTGAAATAGGGCTTTAAGGGTGTCATTCCGGCGTTTATCAAAAGCACCGACGGGTCATCCTTCGGAACAAGCGGAAAGCTTGGCAGGCGAAGATGTCCCTTTGTTTCAAAAAATGAGAGATATTTTTCACGAATTTCGTTGAGTCCCAATTTTTCCATTATATATCAAACCTTTCATTTATACAACTTATCATTTTGATTATACCACTTCAATGCGCCAAAGTCAACAAAAACGCTGTTGACATATCACTTTTTTTACAATATACTGTAAAAAAGAGGGTGATTGTATGACAAAAAATGAGCTTCGCGCCAAAATGAAGCTTCTGCGAAGGGATTTTTCCGGCAAGGCGGAAGCCTCTGACAAAATCACAGCACGCCTTTTGGAAAGCGATATTTATAAGAATTGCGAAAGAATTTGCCTTTATATGTCAGCATTCGGTGAGGTTTCCACCGAAAAAATTCTATCTCATGCGCTTGCCTCCGGCAAAAAGGTGTGTGTACCTATAAGTATGCCGGACTCAACGCTTCGCCTTTCCTTAACCGACGGCCAATTCACAAAAGGGCTTTTCGGCATAAGCGAGCCGGTTGCTCCGGAATATACCGACTTTTCATTTCCCGAGCTTATAATTGTACCCGGCCTTGCCTTTGACCTATCATGTGCCCGCTTGGGCTTCGGCATGGGCTATTATGACCGCTTTTTATCGGAAGCAAAAGGCAAGACAATCGGACTTGGCTACTCCTTTCAGCTTTTAGACCGCATTCCGACTGATGAACACGATGTTCTTCTTGACGGCGTTATAACCGACACTGTCCGGATAGAAAAATAAGAGGGCTTTTGCCCTCTTATTTTTCTACGTGTATTTCGCGGCAGAGAATTGTTTTTCTTTTCACGCCGTTCTCATCCGGATAATAAAAGTCACTGTAAAACAAAAGCGCCGTGCTGTCGTTCAGCGGAAGAATTTCGGGGTTGTTGCACGCACCGTCCCACTCGTGAAACGACGGTGCGGTTATTTTTATATTCGCCAGTGACGAGCGGTCTTCCGGAGTCATAACAACAAAAGGCTCCGACCATTTTCCGGGATTATCACTCATACAGCCCTGTATGAATATTCCCGGGCGAGCATAACACAGCAAGGTCACTCCGCATCCAAGCTTACACAGTCTTGGCAATATTCCTGTGTCCGCAAATTTTTTCGGTTTTGACCATGTATGGCCCATATCCGTTGAGCGCGCCATATACATTGGCGCCCATTCAAGCCCTGTTGAGCCCATCCAAGCACTTCGCAAAAACCAAATCATAGAGCCGTCATCCATAAACTCAAAATCACTGTCAGAAAATCCTCCGCTTTGATAGGGATAATTTTTGCCGTCCGCCTCATATTCCATGTGCGCCAATTGATAAAAGCTTTTTCCCGAATCTTCAGAACAGAAAAGCTCTGCACTGTAATAAGGCGAATACCATCCGTTTTCGGGGTTTATGTGTCCCTCTCCCGAAAATGCGCTCACATATATCTTCCCGTCAGGTCCAAGCTTTAAAACGCCCCTCGGTGTTATCGACTTCATACGTCCTCCCACCACTACTCTGGTAAGGTACGGCCAATCTACCGGCACTTTCTCAACGGTCTTTTCATTTTCTCCCGACTTTATGCGCTCCAATGTCCATTCTTTTTTGCTTAAGCTGTCAGGAAGACGCTCCGCCCTATAGGCGCGGATTACGCTACCGTTCCACCACGCTGTAACACCGTCCTGGAACGGCATTTCACCTTCGGGAGCTTTTTTATTGAAATCATATCCCGGTGTCAGCATATGGTACGATGGAAATTTATACCCACTGACATCTACGCCGCCCTCAATCGGAAAATATATCCTGTCCCCGTCAGGAAGATTAAGGCCGCACTTCGAGGCAATATCCGGCGAGACTTCGCTCCACGTTACGCCGTTATCATAGCTTTCAAACCAACGTGTGGGATTACCGGTTGCGATAAGATTATCGTCCTCCACATGAACGGATACTACAAACCTGTCACCCAAGAAAAACGGCCGCGGAAACTGATACGGTCCCCAGAGCTTTTCCTCCGGCCGCATGCCACGCACAATTACATGCTCCTCACCCATCGTGATTTTCATCGTACAGCCTCCTTATTTGCCTATAATAAACTTCGGATTATCGGTATGTTCACCGATGAGCTTTTCAAACCACACAACGCTGTACCAGCGACCGAACTTGTAGCCGCATTTATAAAATTCGCCAACTCTGCGAAAGCCCATGTGTTCATGAAAGCAAGTGCTGTTATTTGTAAGGTACTCATCATCTTCACCAACCGGGCAGGCCACCGAAGCATAGGCGTTTATTACTCCCATTTTCTTCAGCTCATCAAACATCGCCATATAAAGCATTTTACCCAATCCGCCCTTCGTTGCGTTATGGTCTAAATAAATGCTAAGCTCACACGCCCACTGGTATGCCGCACGCTTTGCAAATGCTCCGGCGTAAGCATAGCCTTGTATTAGCCCGTCCGCTTCTATTACAAAATAGGGGTACATTGCCATTACAAGCTCATGTCAAGTAAAGTCCAAAAAAAACTTGTATTTTATGAAAATTTTTA
>CAZITC010000006.1:0-13382 GCA_964542085.1 uncultured Ruminococcus sp.
GGATAACCCTTTCTTGAAGGCACCTCGCCCTTAGAGGATGAAATTTCGCGAAGCGCCTCGGCATAGCTTGTCATATCGGTAAGAATAACAAGCACGTGCATATCATGGCGGAAGGCTAAATACTCAGCCGCGGTAAGTGCGGCACGTGGTGTTAATATTCTTTCAACAACAGGGTCGTTGGAAAGATTCAAAAACATTACAACTTTGCTAAGCACGCCGCTTTCCTCGAAGGAACGCCTAAAATAGTTTGCAACATCGTGCTTTACGCCCATTGCCGCAAAAACAATGGCAAATTTGTCGTCACCATCCGGTGTATCATCCGATATTTTTGCCTGGCGTGCAATTTGAACGGCAAGGTCATCATGCGGCAAGCCGTCGCCTGAAAAAATAGGAAGCTTTTGTCCTCTTATAAGCGTTGCCAGGCAATCGATGGACGAAATACCCGTTTGTATAAAGTTATTGGGATATGCCCTGGAAACCGGGTTAATCGGGCTTCCGTTTACGTCCCTCACCTCATCTGCATAATAATCGCCGAGTGAGTCAATGGGTCTACCTGCACCGTCAAAGGTACGCCCCAATATTTCAAGACTTAAGGGCAAGGTCATGGGCTTTCCCATAAGACGTGTTTTCGTATTCACCAGCGAAAGACCGCTTGTTCCTTCAAACACCTGAACAACGGCACGGTCACCCTCCAGGGAAATTATTTTGCCTATGCGCTTTTCGCCGCTCGGCAAGGTCATTGTAACAAGCTCCTCGTTGGAGGCACCAGAAAGTCCCTCAATCACAGCAAGCGGCCCGTCTATACTTTTAAGGCCCATATATTCTATTGACATTACGACCGCCTCCTTTTAATTTTCGTATGAGCCGATAAGAGAATCCACCGTTTCGGTAATCTTCCTTTTAAGCTCATCTATTGCGCTAAGGTCGTCATTTCCGACCGTGTACTTCATTCTTACAAGGTCATCCAAAACGCCTGTTTTCATGAATACGGAAACAGGAATTGCGCGCTCTGTTACCCTGTCAAGCTCATGCTTTGCGTGAATTATTGCATCCATCATGGCATATTGCTTGCCAAGCGGTACATATGTGTCATCCTTGTGATAAGCATTTTGCTGTAAAAAGCCAAGTCTTATAACCTTTGCAATTTCCAGCGTAGCCTTCTGCGAGTCGGGAAGCACATCCGCACCTATAAGCTTTACAATTTCCATAAGGCTTGCTTCCTCACCCAAAATGGAAATAATCTCCCGGCGGCGCTCCATAAAGTGAGGCGATACGTTTTCGTCGTACCATTCCGTAATATCCGGAACATATGCCGAGTAGCTTGAAAGCCAGTTAATAGCCGGATAATGGCGGGAATACGCCAACGATTTATCCAAGGCTAAAAAGCACCTTATAAAGCGTTTTGTGTTTTGCGTTACAGGCTCTGAAAAGTCACCGCCCTGCGGTGAAACCGCGCCAATAAGCGTAACAGAGCCTTCCTTGCCCGAAAGCGCGGTAACATAGCCGGCTCTTTCGTAAAACGCCGAAAGCCGCGATGCCAAATATGCCGGGAAGCCTTCCTCGGCCGGCATTTCCTCCAATCTGCCGGAAATTTCACGAAGTGCCTCCGCCCAGCGAGATGTGGAATCTGCCATCAGCGCAACGTGATAGCCCATATCCCTGTAATATTCCGCAAGAGTAACGCCGGTATAAATTGAGGCCTCACGGGCCGCAACCGGCATGTTGGATGTATTCGCAATAAGCACCGTGCGGTCAAGCAGTGGCTTGCCGGACTTGGGGTCAATAAGCTCGGAAAACTCCTCCAGTACCTGGGTCATTTCGTTTCCGCGCTCACCGCATCCGATGTAAACAATTATGTCGGCATCGCACCATTTTGCAATCTGGTGCTGAGTCATGGTTTTGCCCGTACCGAAGCCGCCGGGTATAGCGGCGGCGCCGCCCTTTGCCAGAGGGAACATTGAGTCAATTATTCTTTGACCGGTTATTAAAGGCCGGCTTATTACCTGGCGCTCATTTATAGGCCGCTCCGTTTTAATCGGCCATTTCTGCGTCATCGAAAGCTCCTTTATTTCACCCTCATCCGTTTTAATGGTTACAATCGTTTCTGTTATGTTATATCTTCCGTTGGGAGCTGTGCTCACAACCGTTCCGGAAACGTTCGGCGGAAGCATAACCCTGTGCATGATTAAGGATGTTTCCTGCGTTTGGGCAATTACAGCACCTCCGGAAAGCCTGTCGCCCTCCTTAACAAGTATTTCAACATCCCATTTTTTCTTTGTATCAAGTGACGGAAAGTCCACTCCTCGGCCGATAAATGAGCCGAAATGCTCCGAAATATCCTTAAGCGGACGTAAAATTCCGTCAAAAATATTTGAAAGTATGCCGGGGGCCAGCGTTGCTGACATGGGACTGCCTGTTCCGACCACCGTTTCGCCGATTTTAAGCGAGGTGGTATCCTCATAAACCTGAACAATTGCGCAGTCCGCCTCAACCCCGATAACCTCACCTATTAGCTTTTCATCACCCACATAAACCATTTCCTGCATTGCCAGCTCCCTATCGCCGGAAACCTTGATTACAGGGCCGTTTATGGCATGTATATATCCGTTACAGCGTGACATGAATATTCTCCTTTGCTAAAGATTTATGCCGTCGTTATTCAATCGAAAGCCCGCTACGCTGAAGAAAATCGGCCTTCTCTCTTAACATTGCCTCACCGAAGGAATAGTCGGCAATAATTCCCTTATCGCTATTTAAAACTCTTACTCCGCCGATAAATGAGCGCTCCTGCACCGCCTCGGCTTCAAGCGTTTTGTCCTTAATCAGACTAAGGTCCTTTTCGGTTACATAAACCGTTTTTTTACCGTCACCTGCCGCGGCAAGCGCATCTTTTAGCAGTTTTTCAAAGCATTCGGCGTAAGCTTCACCTTCGGTAAATTCCGAAAGCTTTTCGGAAACGCTTAAAAACACGCCGTCAATAATCTGTTCGCGGCATTTCAAAATTTCCCTTCTCATATCATTTTCGGCACGCAAAACCTTTTCGCTTTCCGCCCTGCGGATTTTAGAAACACCGGACTGAATTGTTCGGTATGCCTCTTCCAAAAATTCATCCCGCTTTTTTTCGGTTTTTTCCTTACGCACCGCATCTAACTTTTGTTGTGCATCATCACTTTTTTTCTTGGCCTCACCCAACACAGACTTTGCAAAAAGGTTAAGCTTGGCCTCCATAGCTGAATCCATAAAAATTACCTCCGTTACAGTTTAAGACCGATGGACTCCGAAACAAGTGAATTTATGCTACTGCCGATGTTTCTGCTTCCGTGTCGGTCGGGAATTTCCACTATCAAGGGGGTGTGCAATGTCAGCTTTAGGTTTTTCACATAAGCTGCATCAATCGCGGCGGCTTTTTCCGTAAAAATAAGTATTCCCAGCGTTTTATCGGAAATAGCCTCCTCTACAGCATCGTGAAGTGCTTCACTGTCGTGAACAACAATCCCCTCAATTCCCGCAAGCCTCATTCCCACCTGTGTGTCAATATTATCGCTTATAAGATAAAGCTTCATTGCCTTTTCCTTCCTCCGGTCAGGCAATAATCATGATGGCAATAACAAGGCCGTAAAGAGCAATACCTTCTGCAAGAGCAACGAAAATAAGGGTTTTACCCATTATCTTTTCGTTTTCGCTCATTGCGCCGATTGCCGCGCTTGCCGCACTTGCAACCGCAATACCGCCGCCGATGCCGGAAATACCCGTTGCCAAAGCCGCACCGATTGCCTTAAGTCCGTCACCCACGCTTGTTGCTGTTGCCGCCGCTGCTTCACCTGCCGCAAAAGCCGGTACCGCGCAACCTAAGGAATAAACCGTACCCAAAAGCAAAAAGCCGAAAAATGTAATGATGTTCAAAATAAGGCATTCCTTGCCGTTTTTATTCCCCGATGCCTTGTAAACAATAAGAGGTGCCGCTACAGAAAGAACTACCAATGCAAATAATACGTATAACATTTTAATATCTCCTTTTAATTAATTATTTTTTTCTTTAAGTGACAAAAAGGGCTTTCCGCCGCCGTGATAGTAGCGCGAAAACATTTCATAATATTCAAGTCTTAACACCTGAATACAAACTATCATACCCTCAAGAGCCATTACAAATATGTTGCCGATGATGTAAACTATAACGGTTTTTGCACCGCCTCCGGCTGCCAAAACCTCAACCACCTTCATCATGCCGACGTGCGCAATTGCAAGTGCGCCGATTCGAAGGAACGAAAGTGTGTTTGAAAAATAGCTGAGCAAAATTTCCAACAGCTCAAATATGCTTTGCACGAAAAATATTTTATCCTTCGGAAACCAATTCTTTTTTCCGTTCACAAGCTCGGTAAGCGGCTCTGCCATATACATCATAATAAGTGTAACAGCCATAAGCACGCCGAGAATTGCACCGGGCACATTCAAAATACCAAGTATGGAAAGCGCAAAAAGAAGCAGGCTTACATAAAACACAAGACCGGCAATTCCGTTATGCGAGAAAATCATTTCTCCGAAGTTTTTCTCACTGCACAGGTTAAATATGTTGATTGCCATTGCAAAAACAATGATAACCGCGCCGATTGCAATTGTTCCTATAAGAAGGGTTGTTATGCTTTCCATCGGAGGCAGTATTCCGTGAATAATATTTTCCAGACCGAAAACCGAGCCGTAAATAACACCGAACACGGCGCCGGAAAAGCTTACTATTCCTATGATTTTTGCCAAATCGTTATTTTTCTTGTAACCGAGATATAAGCCTCCGATTGCAAGCACAAGGCTTTGTCCCAGGTCACCGAACATCATTCCGAAGAAAAGAATGTAGGTTATCGCCAAAATGGGCGTGGGGTCCAATTCCCCATATTCCGGATAGCCGTACATTTTAACAAACATTTCAAACGGCTTAAACACCGGGTTGTTTTTTAGCTTTGTAGGAGGCGCAACAATTCCCTTAAGGTTTTCCGGCGACTCAGTGTAAAAAAGCTCTACCTCCGGGTCAAGCTCGGTTTCCTTTTGCAGGGCCTTTGCATCTTTTTTGCCCATCCAGCCGACAATGTAAAAATAATCGTCCGAATGTGCCGCCATGCTCCTTACCGCCGAAAAGCCCTGACGCTTTTTTGCTTCGGTGTAAATTTGCGAAAGCCCGTCCGTATATTCGGCAAGCGCAGATGAGGCCGAGCCCGTAAGCGCTTCCTTTTCCGCACTAAGCTTTTCATTTTCCTTCCTTAGGTATTCGCATGTTTCCTTGGGCGTGCCTGTCATTTTTTCCGGAAAAGGAATACGCTCAAAATAAAGCGAGGTGAAAATTTCGTCCGCCTTTTTCTTTTCCGCGGCCGGCACAAAGTAAAAGCCCCAAACGCCGTGTTCATCCTCCTTGGTTTTAACGAATATTACATTCATGTCCGAAAGATAGGTGTTAAGCGTTTTGTATCCACCCTTTGGCATTCTTCCGAATCGGAACGCCGTAAGCTTAAAATCCGAAAGCGGTGAAAGATCCGTTTTGCACTCCAGCATCGGCTCCAAATTTTCAACGTACGCCTTATTTTTTTCTATTTTTTCGTCTATTGCGGCGCATTTTTCCTTCACCTCGGAAAACGATACCTCGGCCTTTTCCAAAAAAGCCTCCATTTCCGCAAAGCTCATGGCAGATGCTTTTTCATCCTGCTTTTCCTTTATTCCCGCAAGCTCCATAAGCTCATAAGCCTTTTTAATAACCGTATCGTATGGCGCCGTATCGTCAAACGCCTTAAGCTTTTTTTGTTTTTCACCGAGAACAGACTGCGCGTTCTCCAAGTGAATATCCCTGTTTTGAATGTACTTGCTGACGATATTATCGAAGCTTTGCAAAGGCCCCGCAACTGTTACCGCCAGCATTTTTGTTACTGACAATTATATCGCCTCCCGGCTGAATTTTATTCTTTTCAAAACTGCTTCTCTGTCAATTCCGTACCTTACACCCTCAATTGCGCAGGTTATGTTCAAAACCTCAAATCGCTTAAGGTAAAGGTAGGCAAAAATTGCCGCCATGGAATCCGGCTCCTTTCTGAAAAACGCCTTTGCGTTTCTGTATAACATACGCCGGTAGTTTTCCTCGGCAAAAAATCCGTCATCCGTTCTGTAAAAAAGCTGTGAATAAATGCTTTTTTCAAGGATATTAGGTATGTCCTCCGGGCTTTCTGCCCTTACCATGCTTTTAATCATTTCCTCGGTAAGCTTGTACCTTACCGGGATAATGTAAGTATAAATAAGCTCCGGATCCATTTTGAAATATTTTTTTCCGCGGTAAATCCACATAATATTAAGCATATCGCATTTGGAGCCGATAAGCTTTTGCAAGGCCTTAACCTCGTCCTCCGGCAAAACCGATGCCGCCTTATCGAACAGCTTTTTAAAGTAAAAGCCGTCCAGCGTCATCGCAACGGTGAAAAAGTCCGCTCCCGCGGCCGCGGCGCGACGAAACACCTCATAATAGGGAGTTCCCTTTGTTCCCTCGCAGAAATCCGAAAGTCCTTCGGCCTTTTTGCATATATTAATGTTAATTTTCGTTCGCTTTGTTATGAAGGACGTTTTTTCCGGGTCCTGATAAGGCACACTGTCATGACTGAAAACGTTCATTAAACAGCCCTTTAAAAACCTTATCTCGCTTCGATAATGCCAGAAATCCAGCACGGACTGCTGAGATGCGTCCAAAAAGCTGTATATTCTTGCATATTCGTCCTCCGCCTCCATTGCCAGGCGTTGCTCAATAAGCTCCCTGTGCATATCCACCGGGGCAACATCCGAAAACACGCTTATGTATGCCGTTTCGTTTTTAAGCCAGTTGCACATTTCAGCAACCGTGCTTTTCGACAAAAGCTCCTCATAATCGCCAAGGTCAAGGTGCTTTCCGTACATAGCGCGTATTTTTGCCGCCACTGCCGAATAATCGCTCATTTTACACCTGTTACCGAGTCAACAATCTGCCTGACCCATTCATCCTTCTTCTCAGCATAAAGCTTTTCAAGCCGTGCAATGCTTGCATCGCGCTTTTTCAAAATTTCGGCTATTTCCTTTTCGGCCTCCTTGGCCTCAAATTCACGGATAGCCTCCTTCTTCTTTTCGGCACGGCTTTTAAGCTCACTTTCCATTTCGGCTATTTCTTTTTCAATGCTTCCGGCCATGTTTTTCTTTGCCTCGTCCGTGGAGCATGAAAGCAATGCCGCTTCCTTTTCAATTTTAATTATCTTTTCAATTATTTCATCCAAGCTTTTCGCCTTCCTTCCCCTTAGTTCTTCAACGAATGCATGGGTGCCGGAATTCTTCCGCCGCGGCTTATAAACTTTTCCGAAGAAAAACCGCTGACAGGCATTACCGGACCCGTTCCCAAAAGGCCGCCGAATTCCACGGTATCGCCCACCTTTGTTCCGGGTGCCGGAATTATTCTTACGGCGGTGGTTTTGCAATTTACCATACCGATTGCGGCTTCGTCGGCAATGATTGCCGATATTGTTTCCGCCGATGTATCGCCCGGTATGCAAATCATATCCAAGCCCACAGAGCAAACGCAGGTCATTGCCTCCAGCTTTTCCAGACTAATCGCGCCGATTGAGGCCGCTTCAATCATTCCCTCATCCTCACTGACGGGAATGAACGCTCCGGAAAGGCCGCCGACGTTGGAGCTTGCCATTATGCCGCCCTTTTTAACCGCATCGTTCAAAAGTGCAAGCGCGGCCGTTGTGCCATGCGTTCCGCACTTTTCAAGGCCCATTGCCTCCAATATTCTTGCAACACTGTCACCTACAGCAGGTGTGGGTGCAAGTGAAAGGTCAACAATTCCGAACTCGGTATTAAGCCTTTTGGAGGCTTCCTTTGCCACAAGCTGACCTACTCTTGTTATTTTAAATGCCGTTTTCTTTATCGCCTCGGCAACGGCATCAAAGGGCGCTCCGTCCAATTTATCCAAAACACTCTTTACCACGCCGGGACCGGATACTCCCACGTTAATTGCACACTCCGGCTCAGATACGCCGTGGAAAGCGCCAGCCATGAAGGGATTATCCTCCACCGGGTTTGAAAAAACAACAAGCTTTGCACATCCAAAGCCGCCGTTAGAAGCCGTAAGCTGTGCCGTTTCCTTTATAACGCGACCCATTTTTGCAACTGCATCCATGTTAATGCCTGCCTTTGTTGATGCAACCGCAACGGAGGAGCACAAAATATCGGTAGTTGCCAAGGCCTCCGGAATGGAGTCCAGGAAAATCCTGTCCGCATCTGTACAACCCTTTTGAACAAGTGCACTGTAGCCGCCGATGAAATTAACGCCGACAGCCTTGCCGGCCCTGTCCAATGCCTTTGCAATTTTCACAGGCTCCTTGCACGCCGAAGCAATTATGGATGCCGGCGTTACGGATATTCTTTTATTGATTATCGGAATACCGAATTCCGCCTCAATTTCCTCTCCTACCTTAACAAGCCGCTCAGCCTTTTTTGTTATTTTGTCATAAACCTTTCGGCAAACCGCATCGGTATCACTTTCCATGCAATCCAAAAGAGAAATGCCCATGGTAACCGTACGAACATCCAAATGCTCTTTTTTAATCATGTTTAAGGTTTCGCCGATTTCAAAAGGTGTAAGCATAAGTTTAAGCCCCCTTTATATTCTGTGCATGGAATTGAATATCTTTTCGTTTTGAACGGATGCCGAAACACCGTGCTTTTCGCCAACCTCGGAAAGACCCTTTGCAAGCTCCTCATAAGAAACGGATGCCCCTTCGGTATCCACCATCATAATCATGGTAAATGTATCCGCCATAATAGTTTGCGAAATATCCAAAATGTTGACGGACTTTTCCGCCAAAAAACCGCTTACGGCGGCAATAATTCCAACCTTATCGCGGCCGATTACCGTTACAACAGCCTTCATAAAACCAACCTCCCGTTTTTAATACATTAATTATAGTACAATATTTCACTTATTTCCAGAGTAAAATGTAATAAATCTGATCAAATGCGTGAAGTGTAAATAGTGTAAGATTATGCCCTTCTCTGCCTTACAGCCTCATAAAGCAGTACAGCCGCCGCACATGATGCATTAAGCGACTCCGTCTGTCCGAACATGGGAATGGATACCAAAAAATCGCAATTTTCGGCAACGAGCCGGGAAATCCCCTCCCCCTCATTTCCGATAACAATTGCCAGGGGGCCCTTAAGGTCCGCCCTGTACATTTCGGTACCGCCAAGGTAAGCCCCGGCAATCCACAAGCCTTCCTTTTTCAGCGCCTGGATTTGCTTTGTTATGTTGCCGGCCTTAGCAACCATGGTGTGCTCCAGCGCCCCTGCGCTTGTTTTATCCACAACATCAGACAGCCCTACCGCCTCATGGCGAGCTATTACAACGCCGTGCGCACCGGCCGCATTCGCGCTTCTTATAATTGCGCCGAGATTGTGCGGGTCGGTTATTCTGTCGCAAATAACAATAAAAGGCGGCTCGCCCTTTTGCTTTGCGTAGGAAAGCATATCCTCAACCGTGCTGTACTCCTTTGCCGCACAGCGCGCCACAACCCCCTGATGCTGTCCCTTATACATTTCGCTGAGCTTTTCAGAAGGGCACGGCGCCACGGGAATTTTATTTTCCTTGGCAAGGGCAATTATTCTCCCCAAGGTTTTATCCCCGTTTTTCACATAAATTTTATCAATCGTTCTTCCGGCCTTTATTGCCTCTGTCACCGGGTTTCTGCCGGCAATGATGTTTTCATTTTCAGCCAAGCAACTCACTCCTTTATATTCTCAGTATTATAGCACAATACCCATCAAAAATCAAGTTTTTATTGACATATTCGCATTGTGCTGATAAAATTATATATTAAAGAAAGGTTTTGATTGTAAGTGATACTGGCACAAATTCACGACGGCAAAAAATATTTCGGGGAAAGCCGTCTTTTTGACAGCTTAAATTTTCATATTGACGAGGGGCGCCATTACGGCCTCATCGGCACAAACGGTGCCGGTAAAACCTCGCTCTTTAAGATTTTGACCGAGGAAATGCCCTTAGACAGCGGCAATCTTTTCATAAGTCCGTCAGCTTCAATCGGCTATTTGAAGCAAAATATTGAATACAATTCCGATAAAACCGTGCTTCAGGAGGTTATGCAGGAATTTAGCCACCTGTCGGAGCTTGAAGCTGAGCTTGAGGATATTCGCCTTAAGCTTGAGGCCGCTCCGTCGGACGGGCTGATTAAGCGCCAGGCGGCTCTTATGCACGAATATGAGGATAAGGGCGGCTTTTTATATAAAAGCAAAGCGCGCGGCGCACTCATCGGCCTTGGCTTTTCCGAAAAGGACTTTTCGCGCGGCTTTTTTTCCCTTTCCGGCGGTGAAAAAACACGGCTTATGCTTTGCCGCCTTCTTTTAAGCGAGCACAAGCTTTTGCTTTTGGACGAGCCTACAAACCATTTGGATTTAAATTCGGTGCGTTGGCTTGAAGGCTTTCTTCGCTCATACAAGGGCACATATATTGTAATATCCCACGACCGCTATTTTCTGGACAGAACAACCGATGTTACGCTTGGCCTTTCCAGCGGGCGCATAACCGAATACAACGGAAGCTATTCGGAATTTATCAAGAAAAAGGAAGCGGACGATGCCGCCAAGGCAAAATCTTATGAGCTTAAACAAAAGGAAATCAAGCGAATTGAGGGAATTATTGCCCAGCAAAAGCAGTGGAACAGGGAGCGAAACATAAAAACCGCCGAAAGCAAGCAAAAAATGATTGACCGCATTGCCGCAAGTATGGAAACACCAGAGGAGGCTCAAAGGGCAATAAGCTTTTCCTTTAACGCAAGAGAGGGCGGCGCCAATGAGGTTTTAACCGCCCTTAAGCTTTGCAAAGCCTTCGGAAGCAAAAAGCTTCTTGATAATGCGGATATGAAGATTTACCGCTCCGAACGCGTTTTTCTTTTGGGTGACAACGGCTGTGGCAAAACAACACTTTTAAAAATGCTTATGGGGCAGGAAAAGCCCGACTCCGGAACGGTAAAAATCGGCAACGGTATTTACATCGGCTATTACGAACAGCAGCACGTAAGCCTTTCGGACGAAAAAACTGTATTCGACGAAATCGCTGATTGCTATCCCAAAATGGACAGAACATCCGTAAGAAGCGCTCTTGCCGCCTTCCTTTTTAAAGGGGACGATTGCTTTAAGCTTATCGGCTCACTTTCCGGCGGCGAAAAGGCACGCGTGCTTTTGTGCAAAATCATGCTTTCCGACTCTAACTTCCTTATCCTGGACGAGCCCACAAACCACCTGGATATTTTTTCAAAGGAAGCCCTGGAGGATGCGTTAAAAAGCTACGGCGGCACAATTTTGGCCGTTTCCCACGACCGCTATTTTATAAACGCTCTTGCCGACAGGATTTATTACATGACCGACTCCGGCTTGCAATGCTATGATGGCAATTACGATTACTTTTTGGAAAAGTCCGCTGCTCCCGAGGCCGAGGTTAAAGAGAAGGAACGCTCCGGCGGTGACGATTACCGAAAGAAAAAGGAGGATGCCGCCCTTTTAAGAAAAGCGGAAGCACGCGTTAAGCGTGCCGAGGAGGCAATTGCCAAGGCGGAAGCCGAAGTCGGCCGCCTTGATGAGCTTCTTTTTTCACCTGAGGCGTCGGATATTTCCAAGGCGATGGCCTGGCACAACGAAAAAAAGACCGCCGAGGAAAATTTAGCTCTGCTTTACAGCGAGTGGGAGGCGGCTTCAGAGGCACTTTTAAAAATAACTTGAAATATTTTATACTTTGGTATATAATAAGATATTATAATGAATAATGGAGGAATATTATGGCACAGGATGTAACCAATAACGAAATTCAGACCGAGGATATTAACGAGGTCATGAAGGTAAGAAGGGAAAAGCTTGCCGAGCTTGTTCAGGCCGGCGAAAACCCTTTTGAAATAACAAAATTCACAAGAGATACCAAGGCTTCAGATATTACGGAGAATTTTGAAGAAATGGAAGGCAAGCGTGTCACCTTGGCCGGCCGTCTTATGTCAAAGCGCGGCATGGGCAAGGTTTCCTTCTGCGATTTGCACGACCTTTCGGGCAAAATTCAGCTTTACGCAAAAAGGGACGATATGGGCGAGGACGATTATAAAAAATTCAAAAAGCTTGACATCGGCGATATTGTCGGCGTTACCGGAACGGCCTTCCGCACACAGCGCGGTGAAATTTCCGTTCATCTGGAGTCCTGTACTCTTCTTTCAAAGTCCATGCGTCCGCTCCCGGAAAAGTTCCACGGTCTTAAGGATATGGATGCAAGATACCGTCAAAGATACGTTGACCTCATCATGAATTCCGAGGTTAAGGATGTGTTTATGCAACGCAGCAAAATCGTTCGTGAAATAAGAAGTTATCTTGATAATCTGGGGTTTTTGGAGGTTGATACCCCCATGCTTAACACAATTCCCGGAGGCGCAAATGCACGTCCCTTCATCACCCACCACAATGCGCTCAATATTGATATGTATATGCGTATTGCAACCGAGCTTCACTTAAAGCGCTTGATTGTCGGCGGCATGGAAAAAGTTTACGAGATGGGACGCCAGTTCAGGAATGAAGGTATGGATCAAACTCACAATCCCGAATTTACCACAATTGAAATTTATGAAGCTTATGCGGACTTCAACGATATGATGGACCTTATGGAAGGGCTCACACACCATCTTATGGATAAAATTTATCCCGGAAAAACAACTCTTTCCTGGCAGGGCATGGAGGCGGATTTTGCCGGCTCCTGGAAGAGATTGAGCATGAAAGACGCCGTAAAGGAATATGCCGGAATTGACTTTTCGGAGATTACCGACCTTGCGGAGGCACGTCGTTTGGCTGATGAGCATCACATTGAATACACCGCTTCTCACGAAATCGGTGATATATTAAACCTTTTCTTTGAGGAGTATGTTGAGGAACATTTGATTAATCCTACATTTATAACATATCATCCCGTTGAAATTTCTCCCCTTGCGAAAAAGAGCCCCAAGGACGCAAGATACACCGAGCGCTTTGAGTGCTATGCCTTCGGCAAGGAGCTTTGTAACGCATTTTCAGAGCTTAACGACCCCTATGACCAGAAAGAGCGTTTTCTCCGTCAGGTTAAGCTTCGTGAGGCCGGCGATGACGAGGCCGGCATGATGGATGAGGACTTTATCACCGCACTTGAATACGGTATGCCTCCCACAGGCGGCATCGGAATCGGAATTGACCGCTTGGTTATGTTCTTGACCGGCGCCACCTCCGTAAGAGATGTCCTCTTCTTCCCGACAATGAAGCCGTTGGATAACAAATAAGATAAAAAAGTCAGTGTTTATGCGGGTTTGAGGGGT
>CAZITC010000007.1:0-2729 GCA_964542085.1 uncultured Ruminococcus sp.
ATCTATTTAAGCTTTAAGGTGAGTGTATCACAATAGCCGGCAAAAGTCAAATGAAAAAAATCGGTGCTTTCAAGCACGGCGAAAAAAGATGTTTAACCAAAAGTGAACATTTCACCGCTCAAAGCTACACTGACTTTTTATACGACGAGCAATTAAAAAGTCGCAACAGTAACCTTCGAGCCCGGATGTCGCAACAATCGGCCTATACACCGCGGTTGCGAACAAATCAAAAAATTAAACATCAATTAAGGAGGATTTTTATATGAGTAAAAAAGTTTTAATTTTATCGGGAAGTCCCAGAAAAGGCGGAAATTCCGACCTTTTGTGCGACGAATTTATGCGTGGTGCCCGTGAGTCCGGGCATACCGTTTCCAAGGTGAGGGTATCGGAGAAGAAAATCACCCCATGCTCCGCCTGTTATTATTGCAGAGGCAACGGCGGTGCTTGCGTACACAAAGACGACATGGCCTCGCTTCTTCAAAGCATGATTGACGCCGATGTCATTGTCCTTGCAAGCCCCGTGTATTTCTATTCGATTGATGCACAGCTTAAGGCTGTTATCGACCGAACGGTTGCCCGCTGGCTTGAGGTTAAAAACAAGGAATTTTACTATATCGTAACCATGGCCGACGAGGAGCTTTCCTCAGCCGATACGACCCTTGCCTGCTTCAGAGGCTACGCCGACTGCGTTGAAGGCGCAAAGGAAATGGGCGTTATCATAGGAAACGGTGTATATACACCTGGCGAAATCAAGAATACCACACGGCTTAACGAAGCCTATGAAATGGGCAAGAGCATATAAGGGGGAATCCTGCGTGGAATATATCACATTAAACAACGGCGTGAAAATGCCGATCCTCGGCTACGGAGTGTATCAGGTTACCAGGGAAGAGTGCGAACGCTGCGTAAGCGATGCCCTAACGGTCGGATACCGGTTGATAGACACCGCTCAAAGCTACTTTAACGAGGAGGAGGTCGGCAATGCCATTAAAAAAAGCGGCATTGCCCGAGATGAACTTTTCCTCACCACCAAGGTATGGATAGAGCACTACGGCTACGAGGAAACGAAGGCCTCCGTTTACCGTTCGATGGAAAAGCTTAAAACCGATTACATTGACCTTTGCCTTCTTCATCAGCCTTTTTCCGATGTATACGGAGCATACCGTGCCTTAGAGGAACTTTATTATGAGGGCAAACTTCGCGCAATCGGCATTTCAAACTTCTATCCCGACCGCATGGTGGACTTAGCTTCCTTTGCCCAGGTACGTCCTGCTGTAAATCAGATAGAGATACACCCCTATCACCGACAGGAGGAATCCGTAAAATGGCAGAGGAAATATCTTGTTCAGCCGGAGGCCTGGGCACCCTTCGGAGAAGGCCGAGGCAATATGTTCACCGACCCGACTCTTTCCGAAATTGCCGCAACGCATGGAAAAACGGTGGCTCAGGTCATCCTTCGCTGGCATATAATGCGCGGAATTGTTGTTATACCCAAAACAACCCACATAGAACGAATGAAGGAAAATTTTGATGTTTTCGATTTTGACCTCACGCCCGACGAGATAGCAAAAATCAACGCCTTGGATACAAGAAAAAGTGCGTTCTTCTCGCATACCGACCCCGCCATGGTGGAGTGGTTCACCCAAATGGTCGAGGAGCGAAAGGGCAAAGCATAAAAAAGTCCGCCTCTCGGCGGACTTTTTTATCGGGACACATTTTTTACTTGATTTTAGCAGCGCTTCATAATATAATATAACAAGATGTTTTAACCGAATTTAAGGAGGCAAAAAAATGATTGAAATGTTGAAGGTTATTTTTCTGGGAATTGTGGAGGGCATAACGGAGTGGCTTCCCATAAGCTCCACCGGCCACATGATACTGGTAAACGAATTTTTAGGCACCGACAAGGGCTTTCTTACAACCGATGTTTTTCTTTACGTAATACAGCTTGGTGCAATTCTTGCCATTGCAACGTTGTATTTTCACAAGCTTAATCCGTTTTCGCCGAAAAAAACTCCCGTTGAAAGAAAAAACACCTGGCAGATGTGGTTTAAGGTAATTCTTGCATGCGTGCCGGCCGCGGTGATCGGCTTGCTGTTTGACAAGCAAATGGCCAAATTTGAAACGCCGTATGTTATAAGTGCCACGTTAATCATTTACGGTATTGCCTTTATTTTAATCGAAAACCGCAAAATTACCGCCAAGGTAACGGATATCGGCGGCCTGTCGTACAAAACGGCGTTTTTAATAGGTCTGTTTCAGGTGCTTTCTATTATCCCCGGCACATCGCGCTCCGGCGCAACAATACTGGGCGCAATCATTCTCGGCCTATCGCGTGAGGTTGCGGCAGAATTTTCGTTTTTCCTTGCCGTGCCGGTTATGTTCGGAGTAAGCTTTTTGAAACTTGTTACCAACGATTACATAATGACGGGCTACGAATGGGCGCTTCTTTTGGTTGGCATGGCCGTTGCATATTTGGTTTCCCTGGCCTCGGTAAAATTTCTTACTGGCTATGTTAAAAAGCACGACTTCAAGGTTTTTGGTTGGTACCGCATTATTCTGGGTATCATAGTTGTGCTCGCCTTCACCTTCGTTATAAAGTGACAAAAACGGTGTCGCTAAAGCGACACCGTTTTTTATTTTCGGCAGACCTCTGGCAGACACCATCCTCCCATATGCCTCCGGCATAGAAAAGCCTCCTCTCATTTATCCGCCGCAAGGGTAAGCAC
>CAZITC010000007.1:2829-13303 GCA_964542085.1 uncultured Ruminococcus sp.
AAGCACACCTATCTATGCTTTTAACCGATATTGCTCTCCAGCCTTAGCTTATCGGCAATCAGAGCGATAAACTCCGAATTTGTGGGCTTGCCCTTCAAGGTGCTTACCGTATAGCCGAAAAGACTGTAAAAGCTTTCCTCGTTACCGCGTGTGCAGGCCACCTCAATTGCGTGGCGGATTGCCCGCTCCACACGGGACGAGGTCGTTTTATGCCTTTTCGCAACCTCCGGATAAAGCTGCTTCGTCACAGCGTTAATCATCTCATTATCGTTTATTGTCATAAGTATTGCATCGCGCAAATATTGATAGCCCTTTATGTTGGCCGGAACGCCCACATTATGAATAACGTTGGTAACCTTTATTTCCATTTCCTTGGGTGACGGCTCCTTCTCCAACGCCTTCGCCGTACCCGCGGGGATTTTTTTCGCCTCCGGATTACACAACATTTTTATTCTGTCAAAAAGCATTTCGTAGGAGGCAGGCTTAACCATGTAATAATCCGCGCCGTAGGACGAAAGCATTCCGGAAACATGTTCCTGCGCAAGTGCCGAAAGCACGACCACCACAGGCCGCTTTATCCCTGTATACATATTCATTGCTTTAAGCACGCCGATGCCGTCCAAAACAGGCATAACAATATCCAAAATCACCGCATCCGGCGACAGGGCATTAATTTTTTCCAGTCCTTCCTTTCCGTCGTAGGCACAGCCCACAATTTCAATTTCCTGCTCGTTCGACTTTTCAATGTAACCCTTAATTCCGCTCGCAATTTCCTTATTATCATCAATTACCAACACTTTAACCGTTTTATTCATTATAAATTCTCCCTCATTCTATTTTAAGCTCTTTTTTACCGGCAAGTTTATTTTACCATAAATTTACAGAAATTGCAATACTTTTTCTATTTTTTACCAATTTTTTCGTCGACCGAGTTCGACAGTCGCTCATTTTCCCTTGTATTTTACCGTTATTTGTGGTATAATGAGTTAATCGAAAGTGAATTGCACTCAAGATGCTTTACGACAGTTTAAATCATAACGATGCCAAAGCATCAAAATGCCGGCTTCTTACCGTTCGCCCGTCTTAATTGATAAGGGATAAAACCCTCCTCTTATTATAAGGTAAAAATTCAAGTTATTGGGGCACCGGCCAATACAAACAACAAAGGAGATATTAAATTGAAGCATTTACTACCGTTTTTCAAAAAATACCGTTGGCAATCCATACTTGCACCGCTTTTCAAAATGCTGGAAGCAACGTTTGACCTTATTGTTCCGCTTGTTGTGGCCGACATAATAAACATAGGCATAAAAACTGGAAGCACGGCCTACATTTTTTCCCGTTTCGGAATTTTGCTTGCCCTTGCCCTGCTCGGTCTTTTATCCAGCTTTACAGCGCAATATTTTGCGGCTAAGGCGGCAATCGGCACCGCAAGCGAATTAAGGCACAAGCTTTTACGGCACGTTCAGGGCCTAAACTTTGCTTGCCTTGACAAAATCGGTACCTCCACCCTAATCACCAGAATGACCGCGGACATAAACCAGGTGCAGAATGGTCTTAATATGTTTTTGCGCCTGTTTTTAAGAAGTCCCTTTATTGTTTTCGGTGCAATGATTATGGCCTTTTCCATTAATTTTGACATTGCACTTATTTTTGCGGTTGCTATTCCGGTGCTGTTTGTGATTGTTTTCGGAATTATGCTCATTACAAACCCCCTTTATAAAAAACAACAGAAAAATTTGGATGCCTTAACCACCTCCACCAAGGAAAACCTCGCCGGAGTCCGCGTTGTCCGCGCCTTTGCGCGTGAGGAGGCCGAGCTTAGCGAATTTGAAGCCGTTAATCACAAGCTTCGTCAAATTTCCCTTAAGGTGGGAAAGATAAGCGCTCTTTTAAATCCTTTGACATATGTAATAATCAACTCAGGTATAATACTTATTTTATGGTTTGGCGCTCGCATGGTTGACGGCGGCACGCTTTTATCGGGTGATGTTATCGCCCTGGTTAATTACCTTTCGCAAATTTTGATCGAGCTTGTTAAGCTTGCAAACCTTGTCGTTGTTATCGGAAAAGCAATTGTTAGTATGGGGCGTGTCGGAAAAATTTTGGATACTGAGCCTACAATGAACTACGGCAATGCGGATACCGAGGAAAAATGCGACTATATTTTAAGTATGAACAACGCCGCACTTACCTATCCGGACTCGCCGGATACCGCACTTTGCAATGTTAATCTTAACATAAGACGCGGCGAAACCGTCGGCATAATCGGCTCTACCGGAAGCGGAAAAACCTCGCTTGTTAATCTGATTGCGCGGTTTTATGATGCAACGGAGGGACAGGTACTTTTAGGCGGGCGTGATATTAAGGAGTGGTCACGTGAGGCCATAAGGAAAAAGGTTGCAGTTGTTATGCAAAAGCCGCAAATGCTTTCGGGCACGGTGCGCTCCAATCTTTTGGTCGGCAAAAAGGACGCCACCGATGAGGAGCTTTGGGTAGCTCTTGATATAGCTCAGGGCTCCGAGTTTGTAAAGAAAAAGGACGGCGGACTGGATGCCGTGGTGGAGCAGGGCGGCCGCAACCTGTCCGGGGGTCAAAAGCAAAGGCTTTCCATTGCTCGGGCGCTCGTTGCACGGCCGGATATTTTAATTTTAGACGACAGCTCCTCGGCCTTAGATTATGCAACGGATGCGGCCTTAAGAAAGGCTATAAAATGCTTGCCGGATGAAACCACGGTGATAGTTGTAAGTCAGCGCGCCGGAACAATTATGCATTCGGACAAAATAGTTGTTATGGATGACGGAAAAATTTCGGCCGTCGGCACACATGACGAGCTTATGGCCGGCTCTGACATATACAGGGAAATTTACGAAAGCACAACAAAAAAGGAGCGTGAATAACAATGAAGAAAAAAGGCGGCATAAAAAGAATACTTTCTCTTCTTAAGCCCTACGGCTTTTTCATATGCTTCAGCATAATTTTTGCGGCGCTTTCCTCCCTTTGCCAGCTTGCAATTCCCATTTTTTCCGGAAAGGCGATTGACGGCATGCTTTCCCAAGGGAATGTTAATTTCAAAACGGTGCTCGTTTTCATTGCATACATTGCTGTAACAGCCTTAATCGGTGCAATTTCACAGCAGCTTTTGGCGCTTTGCAACAATAAAATAACCTATTCGGTTTCGGCTGACCTTAGGCAAAAAATGGCCGCAAAGCTTCATCGGCTTCCGCTTTCTTATTTGGATTCACACCCCACTGGCGACACTCTAAGCCGCATGATTGCCGACGTGGACACCTTCTCCGACGGTATGCTTATGGGCTTTACCCAGCTTTTTTCCGGCATAATTTCCATAATCGGAATTTTGGTGATTATGTTTTACTACAACGTTACGATTTCGCTTATTGTGGTGCTTCTTACGCCCCTTTCCCTGTTTACGGCATCGTTTATTGCAAGAAAAACCCACCGTTATTTCACAGATCAGGCCGCCGTTCGCGGTGAGGAAACGGCGCTTATTAACGAGCTTGCCGACTGCCAGTATTTAATCGGCGCCTATGGCTACGGCGATGAATCGCTTAATCGGTTTGACGAGGTAAATTTCCGCCTTAAAGCCGCATCCTTCAAGGCTACGTTTTTTTCCAGCCTTACCAACCCCAGCACACGGCTTGTAAACAATATCGTTTACGCTGCGGTAAATTTGGCGGCGGCTCTATTCGGCGTAAGCTGCGGTCTTTCAATCGGCCGAATAAGCGTGTTTTTAAGCTATGCCAGCCAATATGCAAAGCCCTTTAACGAAATAAGCTCCGTCGTAACGGAGCTTCAAAACGCCAAGGCCTCCATTGACCGCGTGTTCCGCCTTTTGGATACCGAGGAGGAAATTCCCGAAAAGAGCGGCGCCGTTACCCTTTCCGGCAACGGCGAAATAGCTCTTGACAGTGTTTCCTTCAGCTACAACCCGGACAAAAAGCTTTTGGAGGATATTTCCCTTGCGGTGAAGAAGGGTCAGCGCATAGCTATTGTCGGCCCCACAGGCTGCGGTAAAACCACATTAATTAACCTGCTTATGCGGTTTTACGATGTTAACGACGGCAAAATTTCCGTGGACGGAACAGATATTCGCGATTGCACGCGCCAGTCGCTTCGGCAAAGCTTCGGCATGGTGCTTCAGGATACATGGCTTAAGTCCGGTACAGTGCGCGATAACATTGCCTACGGCCGTCCGGATGCAACCGATGAAGAGATTATTGCGGCCGCAAAGAACGCCCATGCACACTCATTTATCAAGCGTCTGCCTAACGGCTACGACACGGTTATTTCCGAAAACGGAGAAAGCCTGTCTGCCGGGCAAAAACAGCTTTTGTGCATAGCGCGAGTTATGCTGTGCTTGCCGCCCATGCTTATTTTGGACGAGGCCACAAGCTTTATTGATACGCGTACCGAAATAAAAATCCAGGATGCGTTTAACACGCTCATGCAGGGACGTACCTCATTCATCGTTGCTCACCGCCTTTCCACCATCGTCGGCGCGGATCTAATTCTCGTTATGAAGGACGGCAACATTATCGAGAAGGGCACGCACACCGAGCTTCTTTCGTCCGGCGGCTTTTATGCGAATTTGTATAACAGCCAGTTTGCTGTCGAATAATTTACGCGCCAAAATACGCACAAAAACAGACAGCCCCAACCCACGCAGTTTTAGAACTAAAAACGCTTTTGAAAAAGAGGAGAGCCGTATGTTCTCCTCTTTTTGTGTCCGCCCCCCTGTAGGAGATGGTATTATCCTCCCGTAGATTTCGTTTTGCGCTCGCTTTCGCTTAACCGAAAGTAAGCTTTCACCAAAATGCAAGGGGTGCGGCAACCGCACCCCTTCTTTTACTTTACAATTATCTCCTCATGATGGTTGGGAATACCGCAAACATCGGTAATCAAAACATTCGGCTCACCTCTTAAGCCGTCCGTTTCAAAAATAACAATTTCATTTTCTCCCTTCAAAATTACTCCGGGAAGATACAGCGCCGTGACCGGACCGCGCTCCCAATAGCGGCCGAGGTTGAAACCGTTCACCCAAATAACGCCCTTTTTGAAATTATCAAAATGAATAAAGCATGAATTTTTATTTTCGGCCTTAAAGCTGCCCTTAAAGAAGGCCGGAAGCTTTTCCTCCGTTCCTGCCTTATAGCTTACACCCGAAATGTTCTCCATTTCAAGAGTGGTAACCTCCCAGTTAAAGGTGGTTTTTCCGGGACCGCCGATATTCGTTCCATCGTGCACTGTAAGAACTACCGATTCCGTAATCCCCTTTCGGTCACCCACATAGGTTTCCTCGCCGAAGCAAATACGTCCCAAATTTTCAACAAGTATTTCAATAACATCGCCCTTTTTCAGTTTTTCGTCAAGGCACACTGGCGTTTCATCACTGCCACGCATTTTTATTGCCTTCAGCTCGCCGTTGACAAAAACGTGTGCCCTGTCGCAAATCTGCTTAATTTTTATGCAGTTTACATCTGCATCATAATCTATAACCTTTTTGTACAGTATGAAGCCGTAGCTTTGATCAAATTCCTCCATCGGCTTTATTGCAATCGTCTTAAAGCTTTTGCCGATATGCAAATTATCCCAAAGCGAAGCTGATTTTTCAAGCTTTACCTCGCCGATATTTTGAAGCACCGGCGAAGGTGGAACGGGCGTTTTGTCATCGCCCTTTATTACAAAGTAGCGCTCGGTATAGCCGCCCCACTCGGAAATCGCCGCGTCGTAATCGTAGCTTGTCGTTACCGGCATATACACGCCGCTTTTTGGTTGTCCACCGTTCATGAAACCGAAATTTGTTCCTCCGAAGAGCATGTAAATATTAAAGCTTGCATCCATTTCGTCAAACAGCTTCATAGTCACCCTCGTGTTTTCCACATCGTCATGAGTGCAATGCTCATAGCCCCAGTTCGTGAAATTTCCTGCCCAGTATTCCAGCGCGAAATACGGGGCATTTTTATCATAATGGTCGACCCTGTTAAGACTTGCCGGCACTGCCGGCCCACCGAAATCGGTACCGGCCGTAATGTGCGTGCCGCTTCTTCCCGTGGAAAGATAGTAATGCGAGCTACCGTCGGCGGCGATTAACATACAGTCAATGCCGTTAGCTTTATAAATTTTTTCCACCTCGGCAAGATATGAAAAATCATCACCGAATGAGCCGTATTCATTTTCTACGGCAAGAGCAATAACGTTGCCTCCGTTTGTGTCCAAATGCGGGCGAATTTTCGGCAAAAGAACGCTAAACCAGTCCCTTAAATGACTTAAATATTCCGGAGTGTTGCACCTAAAGGTAACGTTGTATTCCTTTTTCAAAAGCCAAGGCGGAATACCGCCGTTTTCCCACTCTGCGCAGATAAACGGGCCTGTGCGCAAAATCACCTTAAGCCCCACCTTGTCGGCAAGAGAGATAAAGCGCTCCAAATCCAGCATGCCGGAAAAATTAAATTCGCCCTTTTTCGGCTCGTGCAAATTCCAGCAGGTGTAGCTTTCCACCGTGTTAAGTCCGGCCGCCTTTATTTTTGTTAAAATATCCTCCCAGTATTCCGGAAGTGCTCGAAAATAATGAAATGCGCCGCTTTTAATTCTGAACGGCTCTCCGTTCAAATAGAATTTTTTATTTTTAACCTCCATGACTATTCCTCCTGTTTTATCACTGTGTGATATTGCCTGCTATTTATTATAACATATGCCTTAAGAAAATGCAAGAAGTTTTTACAAAAGTCATATTCCTGTTGCTTGGTTATCGTCCAGAATTAGGCTGTACTTATTTAAATCAGCTGGGCCACATAAATTAAGTGTACGTTCTGCATGAAATATCTCCGTTTCACTGTTATCCGATACGGAACGCGCCCCACAGCTCAACAACTCCCTTAAGCACAGCGCTTAGCACGGCGGTGCCGGCAGTAGATAACGGGGAATAATAACCGATATTTAATATTTTAGAGCGTAGGGGAGGGGCGGTGCCGGGCTTACGCCTTGAGGGGAATGGAAGGCAATAACGGGTGGATAACATCCGCCTCTACGGCACAGATTTCCACTCCATCTTCCGGCGGATTGGCGCTACGAAAACAACCCCTCCGTGCAAAATCATGGATTTTGCAAGCCTCCCCTTACACAGGGGAGGCTTTAAGGATGCGCTTGTGGCAAGGTGCGCGCAAAAAAAGAACGCAGATTGCTCTGCGTTCTTTTTATTTATTTAGTTAGGATTAATTATTTAACCTTCAATTCGTAAACAACGATGTCGATGGTTTCATCATCATCATATGTCTTAACGAATGCAGAGTAAACAGTATCCTTCTCCTGCATGCTATCGTTCATCGAATCAACGAAGTCAGCGATAGAGTCAGCAACAGTTACAGTGTCATTACCCTTTCTAAGACCCTGCTCTACGAAGTAGATGTTACCCTTCATGCTTGCGCCTGCAGTTGCAAGACCGTCGATGATATAATCAGCATCAGCGTAGGTTGTCTTGAACTTAGCAACGAGGTCAATTACCATACCCTTGTTGTCAACATTAGTTGTAGCGATTGCACCGAGATAGTAATCAGCCTTGCTTCCGGAAGGAGCATGCTTTATTGTAACAACACCGGAGGATATGTCGTAACCAGTGTTAATGATTGTCTTAGCATCAGCAACTCTTCTGATTGTCTTAATCTTGCCAGCGCCGTCAAGAGATACTTCGAAAACAGATCCTGTAGCAGCGTTTTCAAGGTCATTCTTAGTTAATGTATAGCTATTAAATGCTTCATAAGAAAGCTTGGAATCAGCTTCAACAGTCTCAAGAGTAACCTCTTCGCCGCCCATGAAACCGGTGATGATGAAGTAATCATCATCTTCTTCATTTGTGAGCTCAACTTCGCTTAATACGAAGAGTGCAGACTCGTCGTCAATCTTGTTGGTAGCACCGGTTAATACCATTGCACCGTAAACGCCGCCATCATACTCGTAAACAGTTGCTGTGTACTCTTCCTCATCCTTGAAGATGGAGAGAGTTTCAACTGTAACGGTAGACTTCTTAGCGCTTGCAACAGCACCGTCTACGCTAAAGATAACTGTGCTCTCGTCAACACCGCCCTTCTTGGAGAAGCCGGAGAACTTGTTGGAGTTTTCCTTGTATGCAGATGTTGCAGAATTAACATACTGGAACTCGCCTTCTTCAAGAGCAGACTTTGATTCAGGAAGGTAAATCTTTGTGATTACGCCTTCAGAATTAAGAGTGTACTTGAACAATCTCTGAGTTGTAGCCTTGTCAAGACTAAGAACGCTCGTGGAAGAGGGGTTTGTAATCTTGAGCCAGCTAGCGGTTGCAGTAGCAACGTTACCTCTGTCAGCAGACTTTGTAAGGTCAAGCTTGGTGGTCTTGGTGCCGGAACCGTCACCGATGATGAAGGTTACCTTTTCAGCAAGGTCAGCATCAACCCACTCGCCGTCAGTGTTCATGAAGCGAAGTGTGAAGATCGGGTCATCGCCATCGAATGCGATATCAGTGTTAGCAGAAAGTAAGAATGCATAGCTGCCGTCCTTAGTTTCCTCAGCGTTAGCGTAAGCAATTCTGCCCTTGTAGTTAAGGTAGAAGGTGCCTTCGTCGCTTCTCTTGATTGCGTTAGAGTTATTCAAAGACTTCTTGTAGTATGTGCCGTCAATCTTATAGCCCTTGTCAGCAGAGGTAGAAGATACATAGCCTTCAACCTTGTCAGAAGAGATATAAACCTTGATGATAGTAGCATTGCTGTCGCTGGGCTTTGTAACAGATGCACCGCGCTTACCTGTAAGAACTACAGAGAGAACGTCGTCCTCAGCGATTGCAGAGAAGTCAACCTGTGCATCGTTCTTGTAGAAGCTGATGATCTTGTCTTCGTCTTCTACATCGAAGATGATTGTGTTCTTGCTGATAGCATCCTTAATCTTGTAGCTCTTAGCTGTGATGCTGTCAACAACATATTCCTTGTTGATCTTTTCAACGAACATGTATTCGTAAACACCGTCGCCGTCGTTATCAAGGAATCTTACGAAACCTTCGTCAGTTACAGTTCCGTCAGCCCAATTTCTAATAAGATTTTCAGCCTTTGTCTTAACGTTTGCATCTACTTTGATGCTGTTTTCAAAGATGTTGATCTCAGCGTCGCCTGCTTCGTCGTCCTTAAGAGAAACCTTAGCAGTTTCTTCTTCGCCGTCTACATCATAACCGAAAGCAATGTGCTTATTGGCTGTCTTTTCAACGCTATCCTCAACGAAGTCATCAAATGCAACGTCAAGAGTAGAGTTCTTGTTAGACTTGGGAGCGATAGCAACAAGCTCGCCAGCGCCTTCGTCAAAGTCACGAACGTAAGCAACTACGTTGTAGCCAAGGTAGTCTTCAGCATAGGTGTCGTTAGCGTCTACAGTGTACGCCTCGCCGGGCATGTATTCATAAGAAATACCAGCGTTTTCAAGAGCTCTCTTACCTAAGCCGTCGATTGTGCTGATTGCGATTGTTACGTCGCGGTTGTCAGCATCGATATCACCGTTAACCATGTAGGTGTCGGTAACGATACCTTCAATCTTAGTAACCTCAAGGTAATCCTTTAAGAGAGTGTCCTCACCCTTGATATACTCGGGATCGTTTGCGCTCCACTTTTCAGGCTCCATGATCTGTGTTTCAAGAGAGTTGAATACAAGACGAGCAACAACCCATCTCTTAGCAGCGTCACCGGTGTTGCCGGTAGCACCCTTGGTGATCTTAGCAACGTTGTTTGCTACATAAAGATAACCAACGGGATAGCCGCCTCTGATGTCAGCAACAGGAGTGTAACCAAGCATTGCTACAACCATCTTTACGATTTCCTCGTAAGAAACGGGTGACTCGGGATCGAAGATACCGTTGCCACGGCCGTTGATGATGCCGTAGTTTGCAGCGTAGTTAACATAACCTGCAGCCCAGTGAGAAGCGGGAACGTCTGTGAAGAGTTCCTGATCTGCCATACCGATTGCCGAATCTTCAGCATCAAGTGCGCAAACCAAAACCTTTGCAGCTTCCGCTCTGGTGATTGTGTTATCAGGAAGGAATGTTCCATCCTCATAACCGTTGATGATTCCCAACTTTGTAAGCATTGTTACAGCTTCAAGATAGCTTGCATCTTCAGCAACGTCAGAAAATGCGAAAGAGCTCATCGTGAAGAGTGTAGCGCATGCCAATACAAGTGCGAGAACTTTCTTGAGATTTTTCATAACCTCAATTCCTCCTTATAAAAAATTTTTTGTTGGCGAAAGAATCCGCTTTCCGCAACCTCTGCCTTCAGCAGGGCTGTGAAAGCCCATAACAGATACCGTCTTCCAACCATGGCTACATTATAGCATTGGTTTTTTAAGAAGTCAATGCTATTTACCGAGTTGTTACACAACTGTAAAATTGAAAGCATATTGTTGCAAAAAAACGTGTTATTTTTCCGCCTTAACCATAATATAATAT
>CAZITC010000008.1:0-13014 GCA_964542085.1 uncultured Ruminococcus sp.
CGTTAAGAGTTTTTGCAACCTCGGACGAGGGGCCGGATAAAATGTTCAAAACTCCGGCCGGGAAGCCGATTTTTTCGGCAATAACGCCCAGATAAAGGGTTGCAAGCGGTGTTTCGGACGAAGGCTTTATAATACAGGTACAGCCGGTTGCAATTGACGGAGCAAGCTTAATGCTTGCATTACCCAAGGGGTAATTCCACGCCAAGTGGCCTATCGTTACACCAACAGGTTGTTTTGTAATAATTTGATAGTTTGTGCTTCCGCCAACGCTCAGCGGAGGCATAACGGCTCCGTCAATGCGCTTTGCCTCCTCCGCATAGTAAGAAAGGCTTGTAAGCAACCAGTCCACGTCACCGCAAGCGGCGGCATAAGGTCTTCCGGATTCAAAGGAAACCAAGTCAATTAAGTAATCACGCTCTGCGGTGCAGGCCTCCTTCAATTTGTAAAGCCATGCCGCTCTTTCGTTTACGGGCGTTACAGACCAGGTTTTAAATGCTTTCTCAGCGGCAAGCAAGGCCTCCCTTGTCTGCTCTGCCGTTGCACAGCCAACCGTTCCCACTACCTCGCCGGTAGCGGGATTTATGACATCGGTTTTTTTGCCGAGGCCGTCAACAGTTTTTCCGTTTATATATTGCTTGTACATACTTATTCTCCTTTATTTAATACTTGCCCTTTGCTGATTTTTGAATCCCTTAAGGCCGGCCGCGCCAATGAATTTTGCCGAAGCGCCAAGCTCCTCCTCAATTTCCAAAAATCTGTTTCCGCGGGCACCTATTGCGCTTTCGCGAATAGAGCCGGCATTTATGCCGACCGCATAATCGGCAATGGACTCACCCTCGCCGCGGCTGTCCGAAGGCATTACGGCATAGCCGAACTTGTAAGCATACTGTATCATTTCAAGCGCCTCGGATATACTGCCTACCTGGTTTACCTTCAAAAGCACCGTGTTTGCCGCTCCCCTTGAAATTCCGTAGGCAACACGCTCCGGATTGGTGGTAAACAAATCATCGCCGACAATTTGTATTCCGCTTTCCCTTGTTAATTCCGCGGTTGCATCATAATCGTCCTCATTAAAGGGATCCTCGATAATAACAAAGGGATAGTCGTTTATAATCTGCATGTAAAAGTCATAAAGCTGTTCCTTTGTTTTTGGTGTTTTATCAAAAAGGCCGTAATACTTATCGTCCTCTTTATTGTGGTACGTGTCTGTTGCAACATCCATCTGGAAGCCCATTTTACCTTCATAGCCGGCCTCGATAATTGTTTTAAGCATTTCCTCCCATATTTCCCTGTCCGAATTGTAAATTCCTTCGGGGATGGAAATAAAATCGCGGATGTTGGGCAGGCCGCCGAATTTTTTCTTCATCTTTTCCGCCCAACGGGTGTGTACCTCCCAGCAAGCATAGGAAGCATCTGAAAACCTGTCAAACCCAAATGCCATAACGCTCATGGTAGGCTTGCCTCCGGGAGTAGTTATTCCACCGCCGTAACGCTCGTCACCGGCGGCCATTGCAACGCCGGGAACAGGAAGATACATAGCATTTGCGCCGCCGATGTGCCGGTAAAGCGGAATGTTTAACGCATTCGCGCCGGCCTTAAGCACCGCCGCACTGGTTGCGGCAACGGCATTTCCGCCCAGTCTTGCCTTTGCATCCGGATATATGCCCAGGATTGCGGCATCCACCTCTGCCTGGTTTGCGGCATCCATGCCGATAATTACCGGGGCAATTATATCCTCCACCCTTTTGGCCGCCTGGGTTACGCCCTTGCCGCCGAATTTTGCTCCGCCGTCAAACGTAAAGTCAACCTCGTGGGTACCTATGGAAATTCCCGAGGTGCACATCGCTCTCCCCTGTGCTCCGTTTTCAGTGGTAATTATTACCTCCACACCGGGCTTACCCCTGTTTGTGTAAACCTGATGGGCTTTTACAGCTTTAATAATTGTACCGTACATAATTTAATCTCCTATAAAAATTATTCTCAAATCCAAGGCCGAAACCCCGGAAACAGCCTCCACTCCGCAACATAAGCGCCAAAGCGGCTCACTTGTTCCGTGGGTTTTTAACCCATTCCATAAATCAATGCCCTTTTCCTTTGCGTCCGAAACGGTATACCCGTCCACAATTGCGCCGGAAAGACAGCTCGGAGCACCTTCAAAGCAAAAGCCGCCCGGCCCGTCCGTTCCGTCCGTATCCACCGCTCCGATAACAATTTTTTCACTGCCGTCAATTTTCAAGGCGGCGCCAAGGCAGTATTCCTGATTTCTTCCGCCGACACCACATTCCTTGCCAACGGTGACAACGTTTTCGCCGGAGGACATTAAAACAATCGGTGCACGGAAGGGCTCGCCCATTCTTTCACAGCACAGCGCCATGTTGCCGTCCACAAAGCCGGCCTGACAGGCCTCCGCCTCCATGTATTCGGAAAGCATTACGCATTTTACGCCAAGCTCTGTTGCCCTTTTCCTAACGGCCGGATAAACGGTTGCATCCTTAAAAATCAGACCGAAAAATCGACAGCCGTAGCTTTCAAATTCCTCCACTGACATATTTTCCGTTTTATCCGTTCCAGCAAGAAGGTGTTTTTTTATTGAGTCCGGCGTTTCGTCCCAGGCATCCCACTTGTTAATTATGCTTATACAGTCAGCATAGGTTGAAGCCGTTGCCACGGTCGGAAAAAAGGTGTTTTTCTCAAGCATTTCAAGATAGGTCACCCTTGTAACCGGGGTGGACATTTTTGAGGGGTCGGCCGTAACGGTGCACACGTGCGTTGCCTTGCTTATGAGGCGCGTAATCCTTCCGCCCTTAAACCGGTCAATATGCGTTCTGATTTGGTTTAAATCGCTTGTCGGAACGCCCTTTTCAATTTGCATCATCTTAGTAAAGCGCGAAATATCGTCAATGGTAATATCTCCCGCCGGATACGTGAATAGGGAGCCGCAGCCGCTTCCGAAAACCGAAAAAACCAGGTCGCGCTCGGTAACTGAGGACAGCATCTGTTCGATTTTTTTACAACCCTCCACGCAAAAGCGGTCCGGCACGGGGTGACCGGCTAAGGTTACACCGATTTTTTTGCAGATTATTTCCTCGCCGTGCTTGCCGATAACGTGGCCGGCGGTCAACACATCGCCCAGCACCTCCTCAAAGGCCAGCGCGGCACGCTGAATACCCTTTGCGGCACCGAACAGGAAAACACGGTCGTAATCCTTAAGGTCAAATTCCAACGGCCCCGTGTGCGGATCGTCCTTCATTTCAAAGCCGGCATTATTAATGATGATTTTATTATCCCGAAGGCTTATAAACTCCTTAACCCTGAAATACGGGTCCAGAGAGTCCAGCCCGGCATCCAAAAGCTCGGCAACAATTTTTCTGCCGCGAAGGTTGCCGTGGTCGGTTAGTTGCTCTTTGTTTTTAATTCTCATATTTCAACCTTAAAACAGAATATTGTCCGGATCGGGCGCCTCACCGCAAATGCCTTCTAAGCCCGAAATAATATTCATATCCTCATCGGAAAGCTCAAAATCAAATATTTCCGCGTTTTCCTTAATTCTCATGGGGTTAGCTGACTTCGGCAGTGAAACAAAATTCATCTGAAGGCACCACCTTAAGCAAAGCTGGCCGATTGACTTTCCATACTTTTCCGAAAGCTTTTTCATTGCCTCAGAAGCAAAAATCGCTCCCGTTCCGAAGGGGCTGTAAGCCTCCGGAACAATGCCGTTTTTATTGCAATAATCCACAGCCTCACTCTGGGTAATGCCCGGGCAAAGCTTCAGCTGGTTTACCATTGGCTTAATTTCCGCCGTTTCCATTAAAGCCTCAATATGGTGGGGCATAAAATTGCTTACACCGATTGCTCGAATACGACCTGCCTTGTAAAGCTCCTCAAAGGCCTTCCATGTATCCTGCATGGCCTTTTTCCATGTTGAACGGAACTGAACGGGATTGGGCCAATGTATAAGATAAAGGTCAAGATAATCCACACTCAGCTTTTGAAGTGTCAGCTCAAAGGCATCCAATGTTGCCTTATAGCCGTGGTCAGCGTTACGAAGCTTGCTTGTAACGAAAATTTCCTCACGCTTTAAGCCGCTGTCCTTTATGCCGGCGCCAACGCCGCGCTCGTTACCGTATGCCGCTGCAGTATCAATAAGCCTGTAGCCGTGCGAAAGCGCCGAAAGCACCGAAAGCTTTGCAATTTCGTCCTTTGACTGCCATGTGCCGAGTCCCATGCACGGAATTTCAACACCGTTGTTAAGCTTAAATGTATCAGTAATTTTATTCATAATTGTTCTCTCCATTATATTAATTTTATAAACAGGTATAGCCGCCGTCAATGGGAATACAAGTGCCCGTTGTGAAGGATGCGTGCTCACTTGCATAATAAAGCACTATGCCGACCATCTCCTCAGGATTTGCCACACGGTCCATGGGCGTTCCGCCTATCCATTTTGCAACCGCCGGGTCGTTCGGCGTATCTAAGCGCTTTGCCGTAAGAGGCGTTCTTGTAAAGCCGGGGCAAACGGCATTAACACGAATACCACGCCCTGCCCATTCGTTTGCCAGGCACTTGGTAAGCATAATAACACCCGCTTTAGAGCTGTTATATGCACACTGCTGCTGAGGCAACGGATTTACCACCAGTCCCGACATGGAGGCAATGTTTACAATGCTTCCGCCGCCCTGCTCAAGCATTGCGGCGCCCACCTCGCGGCACATCAAAAACGTTCCGGTCAGGTTGACGGCCAAAATTCTCTGCCACACATCAAGCGGCATTTACTCCGCCGGGGCAAGCTTATTGATGCCCGCGTTGTTCACCAGCACATCAATATGCGAAAATTTTTCCTTAACCGTCTTTATTGTGCTTTTTACCGACTCCTCGTCCGAAACATCGGTGTGAATGAAAAAGCACTCGGCGTTTTCTTTTCTTATGGCCTTTTCCGCCTCCGCAAAAAGCTCGTCTGTAATGCCGGCAATTATAATATTCGCACCGCATTTTGCAAAGCCCTTTGCAATTTCAAGCCCTATTCCGCGCTCACCGCCGGTAATAACAACGTTTTTTTCCTCAAAATCAAAACACAGCTTTGACATAAAAACTTCCCACCTAACAAATTATTTGTTCTGTGCACGCAAATCCAAAACATCCTTAATTGTTCTGCGTGTATTTTCAACTATTCTGTCATAATTTTTGTCCGCAATCGCATTGCCCTCGGCAAACATCCAGTCGCCGCCCGATGCAAGTACGTAATCAATTGCCGCAAACGGCAAAAAGTTCTTCCCGTTAAGGCCGCCAGTTACAACCCATTCAACCTTACCGAAGGGCCCTCCGTGATACTGAGCAAGAGTTTCCGCTCCGCCCATTTGGTAGACCGGGAAGAATTTCAATATGCTTATTCCGTAATTTAACGCAATGGAAATATCGCTTGCGGTAACACAGCCCGGCAAAATGGGAATGTTTTTGTTAAGTGCAAATTCCACAACCTCCGGAACAAGACCGGGAGCAACAAAGAATTTTGCACCTGCATCAATTGCCTCCTCCGCATCGCGAATGGAAATAACAGAGCCTGCGCCTACTGTTACCTCCGGTGCATTTTTCGCTATTTTATTTATTCTGTTAAGTGAATTTTCATCTCTGTGAAGCAAAACCTCACAAACCGGCAAGCCGCCCTCGGCAAGTGCGTGTGCGGCATCTGCCGCAAAGTCCACCTCCGGAGCCACCATAATGGGGCAAATACCTGTTGTTTTCAAAATTCCGTACATTGTTTTTTCCATGTTTAAAATCTCCTTTATTAATATAAATTCAGTGTTAATCCGGTTGCATTTGCCAGTTGTTTAAGGCTTTCCGCCATTGCATCCGTAAGCGTTAATTCGCCGGTTTCAAGCGCTTTTTCTCGCTTTTCCCATTCCATTTCACCGGGCAAGAATATTTTTTTGGCATTCTTTGCCGTGGGGCCGTTTTTAATTTCGTCCGCCATTTGGTTTATACGGGCGGTGAACACGTCAATCGGCATCATTTGAGATACGTCAACCGCTATGAAGGCGTGTCCCGCATTGTTGGTGGACGAAAGATCCAAATTCCAACTTGCTACCTCGCTCAAAATTCCGGCTCCGGTCATAACGGACGCCAAAAGCTCAACCAAAACCGCCAAGCCATAACCCTTATGTGCCGCCATCGGCTGAAGGCTTGCGTGCTTCGGGAATTTGTAAGCATCGTCCGTGGGAAGGCCTTCCTCATCCACCAGCCAAGTATCGGGAATTGCCTGTTTCTTTTCCTGTGCCATAATTACCTTCAAGGCCGCAACATTGCTCAGCGCTATATCAAGGAAAATGCTTTTTCCGTTGCCAAGGGGCGCCGCAAAGGAAAAGGGGTTTGTTCCGATAGCCTTCGCCCTACCGTTGGGAACGGCAATTACCGGGTCGGCATTGCTCATGGAAAGGCCGATTAACCCCTCCTTCGCCGCAAGATTTGCATAGTAGCCGGCCGCACCGAAATGACAGCTGTTTCTTACGCCGACATAGGCAATACCCACTCTTTTTGCCTTTTCAATCGCCAAATTCATGGCCTTGCACGCCGATACCATACCTACTGCCTTATTGCCGTTTATAATTGCAAAGGCAGGGCCCTCTGCCTCAATTATCGGCTCGGCCTTGCAATCAAGTCCGCCAGCTTGCATTTTTTGTATGTACTGATTAAGATTTTTTGTTCCGTGTGTCATAACGCCGAAGGTATCGGTTGTTATAAGCACATCCGCAACGGTTTTTGCATCCTTTTCGGAAACACCCGATTTAACAAGCGCCTTCTCGCAAAATTTTTGTAAATCGTTTAATTTAATTTTATTCATTTTTATCCACCTCGTATATTATTATATGATGTTAAATTTTATTTTTCAATAAACAATATGCGCCAATTTTATTGCACTTTTCGATACAAATCACTTGACAAAAAAAGTCCTGAATGCTATTATTTGTAATGAGGTGAAAATGCCCATGCTTCCAAGCAAAATATTAAGCTTAAGAAAATTATACTTCACGGATTTTGTTATTGACGATGTTTTTGCCATGCGGCAGAAATGGAAAAGCAATGTGCTGTTCCAAAGGTCGGTCGGCCGGCCGCGAACGGGAATTATTTTTTTGAATAAATGCACCGGTCTGTACACCGATAAAAGCGGCGAATCGTTTTTGGCACCTAAAAAAAGCATTGTCTGCCTTCCCTACGCAAGCACATATACGTGCCTTAATTTGGAGTGCACCAGCACTCTTGACGATGCAATATTGGTTGAATTTAACGCAACGAAAGACGGTGAAATTCTTACCTTTTCGGACAAGCCCTTTTTGATAAAGGACGTAAACATTCCCATTGCCAGCAACCTTTTTTCCAATGTTGTGCAGTCCTACGAAGCCTCCGTTCCTTCGGTTTTGGCTCTAAAAACCTCCGTTTACAGCCTTCTTTCGCACATATGCAAGGAAAAAGTGCAAAAGCATCAAAAACGCTTTGCCCCCATAAGCCTTGGTATTGAGCTCTTGGAGTCTGACCCTTTGTGTAAATTATCCATTGAGGAAATTGCCAGTTCCTGCAACGTAAGCGCCTGCTATTTCAGGCGGCTTTTCAAGGAATATTCCGGCAAAAGTCCGCTGGAGTACCGCATGGAGTTGCGGCTTAATATGTCCAAAAGTATGTTAGAAAGCGGCGAAGCCACATTGGAATACATCGCCGAGGCACTTAATTTTGAAAGCACCTCCTACTTTTGCCGCACATTCAAAAGAAGGTTTGGCATTACACCGGGGCAGTATAAAAGCCGCATTAATTCAAGCTCGATGTAAAATAAAAGCACCGTCTGCCGATTATCGGCAGACGGTGCTTTTTCGTTCGGCAGCCAAAACCGCCGATGCTTTATTTTGTAATTGTTATTGTGCGTGTTTCGCCGTCCCATGCCACGTTATAGCCCAATTGCTCGGACACAAAGCGCAGGGGAATAAAGGTCCTGGAGTCCTTGATTTCCGGTGCCACACGCAAGGTATAGCGCACATTGCCGAAGGTCGGATGCTCGGTATAAACAAGGTTGTTTCTTATTTGCATAACAATCTTGCCGGTTTCGGTAACAAGCGTAACTGTTTGTGTGCTGTCCTCCCACTCAACGGTTGCTCCCATTTCCTCCAACAAGCCGCGAAGGGGAATAAGCGTGGAGCTGGATGCCGGGTCAATAAAAGGCGCGGTATCCAAGGTCTTTACATAGGACTTTTCGCCCTTTGTCACCTCAATATCGTTATTATCCACCTTGAGCACGTATTTTTCCATTGTTGCATACTTATCCGCTTCATAAGCCTCCTTGGTCTGATAGAAGGAAATATCCGATGCCGAGGCACGGCTCGTGTAGCCGTCCAGAATTATAAATCTCACATAACGCGCCCTAACATCCTCATCAAATTTATAGGTTTTGGTTTCCAAATTCTTTTCCTGGGTTGAATCGGAGGTCACAAACTCAAATTTCTTACCGTCCGTGCTTACCTCCACTTCAAAGCTTAACCAAACGCCGTGAAAATCCTCCGTCTGGCGCGGAGTAAACGAAAATGCAGAAAGAGTATACACCTTTTGCATATCAACCGTCAATGTCCAAGGTGCCTTTTCGCCGGTTTCCGTTTGCCAATAGGTTGCCGTGGTATCGTCCAAAAGGTTTTTCGGGTCATTGCTACCCCAATGAACACTGTTTTCTTCAATAGCGAAGTTTGACCTGTCTACCTTGCAGAGCATATTTGCCTCCTCAAAGGCGACAAATTCGTCCGGCTTTAATGTTTCAAGCTTTTCGTTCTCCGGCAGGAAATTAATTTCCGCCGCAGCGGCAACGTTGTTACGTGATGCGGTTACGTTAAGCCTTGCACGGCGCACCTTAATGTTGCTCAGGAAGTTAAACACAGCCTCACTGGCACTCCCGGAAAATTCCAAATCCTTAATTTTAATCCAATCGCCGTCCACTGTTTCCGCAATGTAAAGCTCGGCGTTTGAAATTCGTCCTGAAACATCGCCCTGGCGGGGAAGCAGCGAAAATCCGGAAATAACAATATCCTCCGGGAATGTAACATCAATTGTGAATGGCGGTTTGTCCGAGGAAGTAACAACGCCGTCCTTATCCTGATAATTCGAATGCCAGTTTGTGGCTTTGTTGTTATCAATTAAGTTTTTCTCACTGGTGCCGCGAGCACTGCTTGCAACAATTTCCCACTTTTCCTTGTCCTGAAGCGGAGTTTTTTCTGCGTTGTCCTTTGCATCATCCGCATCATCCGCGGGTGCTGTTACCGCTTCACCCACGCCGTAGCCCAAAATTTTAATCTGCGATGCAGAAGCATAACCGCCGGCCGCATCGGTAATCTCAATTCTGATTGCAATATATTCGCCCTCGGTAACCGGCATATCTATTGCTTTCCTTGTATAGCCCAAGTCGTCCGGATAGGTACCGCGGCCTATTTCCTTAAAGTTTTTTCCGTCCTCCGAGCCGTAAAATACGGTCTTTTTCCAAATGCCCATCGTGGAGTCATCAAACTCCAGCTGGCGCGGAAGATAACGAACTCCGCCAACCTTAAGCTTTGAAGGGAAATTGATATCCACCGTAATGGGAAGCTCGTCATGGCTTACAATTTGTCCGCCTTCCACCTTGTAGGCCGAATGCCAAATCCACTTGGTTTCATTGGTGAATGCGTTTTCAATTGTGTTGCTTTGCATTTGACTGCTTGCCTTAACGCTCCAGCCCGTGCTGGGATAAGCCTCGACGTTCGAAATGATTGCCTCGACCTTTTTCTCCTCTGTAACATCGCTTTTTCCGACCTCGCCGGTAATCGTGCCCTTTTTGATAATGCCGATTTCGGCGGCAGTCGCAAAATTTTCCTTAGAGTCCGTTATTTTAATTCTAATCGCCTTGTAGGTGCCGTCGGCCACCTTGGTATCTACCGTTGCCCTGGTTTCAATAAGGTCGGCAGGATAGGTTGCACTGCCTATTTCCTTAAAGATTTTTCCGTCGGTTGAGCCGTAAAAGATAGCCTTTTTCCATATACCGGATGTAGAGTCACCCTGGTTTAACTGACGGGGAACATAGCGAATACCGCCAACCTCCAACGCCTTGGGGAACACAATATCCACCGTGTGGGGTGGCATATCGCGCTCTGTTATCTGACCGCCCTCTGCCTTATAGGCCGTGTGCCAAAGCTTGTCGACCTCGCCGTCAAAGGCATATTGAATGGTGCTTCCCATTTGACTGCTTGCGGATACAGTCCATTCGCTCATATTGTCGTAAAGCTCTGCCGCACTTGCCGGCACTGCGAAAAGCATGAGCGCTATCAAAAATGATATTATAAAATGCTTTTTCATATTCTTCCCTCCTTAGCCTAAGTGGTTAGCCACGCTTTGTGCTGTGGCTAAATCCGGAGTTTTTCCTCTGCCCAGAACATACAAGCCGTTGCTTTCCGTAACAGTCCAACCGAATGCATCGGAAAGATAGGTAACAGGAATGTAAACCATGCCGTTTTCCGCAATAACAGGCTGTGTAAGGCCGCCAAGCGTACCGTTAATTCTTATTTCCGCACTGCCTAAAACGGTGTATGTCCAACGGTAATCCGTGATTTCACGGCCGACTAACTTAAACGCTTTTACGTAAACAAGGTTTCTTGCCGCATCATATTCACACTTTGCCTCACCGTACATCATTTCCTCTACCGTATCCATCGGCACATAAAGTGTTGCGTTTCGTAAAATCGGTGTTATTCTTGTATCCGGATCGTAAACCTTTACCTTTGCGCCGTCCACAATCATTTTGTTTTTATCTGCCGCAAGTACAACCGTGTCCTCCAGCTTTGCGCGCTCATCTGCCGTAAGGGAGGTTTGCTCGCGCTCGGTGTAAACGTAGTTAAAGCGACCCAAGGGTGCACTGCTTCCGTTTGCGTAAACGTCCAAAATGTTTCCGCTTGCTATTTCGCCGGCTGAGTCTACCCACTTAAATTCAAGGTCAACCGTTTGACCGAGGCCAAGCGCCGCACGGGGAATTTTAACCTGCATTACCTTGCCTGCAACGGTGTACTCACCGCCGGCAGCGGTCTGCCAAGCGCCGTTTTCATACTTTTGAAGAACGCCCTTTTCTCTGCCGAAGGCATAATCATAGCCCTCATATCCGGTTGCGTAATTTCTGTCTATATTGATGTAAATGTGCATGAATTCACTTGAAGCGGTGTTTATATCCTTCTCCGTTTCCGCCATGAAGTAAATATTTTCACCGTCGCGCGCCGCCTTCGCCCTTCTTATTGCATTTGGCACGCTTGACTTTACCGCAACGCCACCGATAAGGTTTGCATCGCGCTCCAAACCGTTGGAAAGGCTTATATATTCCGGAGTAACCGCATCCCACTGCGATGCAGAGCCGTTAATATCAATTGTAGCCTCGCTTCCCGCCGTCGGCGCCGGACGCACGCCCTTGTACTTTCTCACAAAATCAACCAACAGGTTGTAATACGAATCTCCCAAGGGGCCCTTTACCGGCTCAATATCACGGCTGTTTTCGTCGTCGTACTGGTCAACGAAGGCGTTTTCATGCCCCTGATAATTTTTGTTTCTTACAGACGACAGCTCATTCCAGCCGTCCACGTAAACGAACGCCGGGTCTGTATCCAATATCTGCGCCGCCTGTTCACGCATGAAAGTTGCGCTCAACGCGTTATCCGCGCTGTAATCCTCGCCGAAGGCCTCCGAATAACCGCGGCCCTTCGCGTCAAAGTTGGACATTATGCCGACAACACTGTAGCCGTAAACGTAGGAGTGGTTGATCGCCATTCCAAGCGCCATCTGCTCAACTCGGCCGTCACTGCGCTTTTTACCCCATTCGTGTAAAGGATAGTTTTCAAGCCACTGCCAGTGAGGCACCGCCTCGTCCGCGGTTTCTCCAAACTCACGGCTTCCGTTTGTACGCACCTCGATGTTGTCATAAATTTCGTTTATAAGCTTAATAATAGATGCATCGTTTTCCTTTTTTGCCTCGGTCAGTACGCTGTTTCTGTCCGGTGCGCAAATCAGGGGCTTGCCCTCCCACTTAAACACAAGGTCGGAATACTCTTCGCTGTTCATAACGTTAAACCAAAACGCCGGAACAGAGTCAACCGCGTATTTGGGGCTGAAGATGTAGGCTGAAAGCTTAGGTGCGTTTACTCCGGCCTCTCTCGCATCGTGAAAGGCATCAAGAAGCACGTTCTGCGTTCCTACAAAGGTATTGACCAGATTGGTGTAATCGAAAAAGATTGCATCCACACCGGCCGCGGCAAGCCATTCGGCGTGCTTTCTGTAGGTCCAGTATTCATAGCTGGAGTAATAGCCCAAAAGCGGTTCGCCCCAATAGAAAACGCCGTTGGTATCCCACGCCTCGTGGCCGTAGTCATCCTTTGCCTCCGGATGCTCGGCAACTATTTTCGGAATGGTGTAGGGCGTTTCCCTTTCGTTCCAAAACCAGTTCCAGTACATTATGCCAACCTGGTGTTCGCCCTCCTTAACGGGGCCGGCCTCCTCAAAGTCGGCAACGGCGCGACCCTGCGCATCCGTTGCAGCCCATGTATCGTGATAGTCGTCAATTATTACGCTGTCAGAAACCGGCTTAACCTCCGGTGTGTAGACTTCCTTATTAAACGTAATATTTTTTATTTTAACATAGTTGCTGCGCGCGTAGGTAGAGCCGATGTAAATGTCATGCACTCCTGAAATTTCCTTAATATTGCCGGTAAAGCTTTTTTTATCGGCATCGTTAATAATAACATAACCCAAAATTTCGCCATCTGCCGAGTCCGCTATAATTTTTACGGCATCACCGTTGGAGCCATAGGGTAAAACACAGCTTGCCTCAATGGTAACGGATTTCACACCCGTCATATCCACCTTGGAAAAGCCCAAGTGCTTTTCGCCTTCCACAACCGCCATTGAGTCGGAAAAGCTGATGCCCTCCCTGTAATCGGCCTTGTCCGCGCCATAGGTTGCCGCGCTTGACGCAGTGCCCATGGA
>CAZITC010000009.1:0-12596 GCA_964542085.1 uncultured Ruminococcus sp.
TTTGGCGGCAAAAGCCGCCCGGAGTGCCTAAAGGGACTGGAACTATAAATAACAACCGAAACGGGGAATAAAAATGAAAAGCTTAATTGATGAAAATAAGTGGATGTTTGCGGAGTATCGAGATTTTGACAAGCTTCAAAGTTTTTTAAAGCGCCTGACCGCGGAGCAAATAAAGCAAAAAATGGGCTTGACGGCATGGAGAATTTGCATGTTTTTGTGTATTACGACTGCGATGCCGCGCACGCGATGATACGCTCTACGGTAAAGCTTGGCGACAAATATTACCTTGTTGACGGTGAGGGAAGCCTTATTTCCGAAGGCTATGATACCATGTGCCCCATAACAGCAAGGAATGAGTCTTCTGCTATGTCGGGGGTTAGACGAGGCGTTGATTCGTACATGCACCGCACCGGGTATGCTTGTCAGCGAAAACGGCGGTTTTGGGGTTATTGGGCTTGACGGTCAGCTGTTGGTCTGTTGTGAATACCACAAAATAAAGCCGTTTTCCTTTAATGAGATACTTTTAAATGAAGGGAGAAGCTACGCCTACTATGCTGGCAGTGCGGATATGTATCTGGCGTACTATAATAATATGGACGATGAAGAGGACTATTTTATTACTGATTCGTGCTATGCTTACAGTGCCGCCGACGGAGCGATAGTTTTTGCCGACATATACGACTTATCCCCCTGTACTGTTACGGAGAAATTCGGATTTTTGGAGGAATGTTCAATCATATACTCGGATTTTCCCAAGGAGCGGAGTACGGAAAAGCTTTATGTGAGCTACCGGCCAGAGGATGAAATGCCGAATGATCTGCCGAATGATGTGACGGAAACCGCAAGCTTGTTTACGGGGGACGGTAAGGGCGAAAGCCAAATCGGATATGTTAAGCCCCACGGGGTCATTGTTCTCTTAGATGAGGTCAGCTTTAAAATTTACCGTGAAGAAGAGGGCCTTCAAAGCCTTATTTCGAGTATGCTTGAAGCCGGAACGAAGTTTTTTGGCAGATGAGGCGGAAAGGCTCACACGCAAAATTGTTAGCGGAGATGATAAAATTCATAGGCTTGAACTTCCGTATGTGACATGTAGACGCTTGTGCATACATTTCGGAAACGATGTAACGGTGGGAGAGTTTAGAAAGCTCAGCTCGGAGGAACTTGAAAAACAGTGGGCAAAGCCGGTGCTATAAAAGTTTGCAAAAGCCTGCGCCGGGTGATTATTGAGGAATGAAAAAACCGCCTTGCGGGCGGTTTTTTTATCTTTTTGCTTTTTCGGCCAATTTATCAAGACGGACGTTTCGAATGTAAACGATGATATTTACAAGAACAATGGCGAGGTTTAATAAGTAAACGTATAGAACATAGCCCGTTTGACCGGTTACGATTTTTGCGGCAGTACCCGCAAGATAGCCCGTCAGAATTAACAGAATGAACGGCAGACTTGTTGACTTTGCGGTGCGCATTTTATAGGCCTTTATTAAATTGATGGGCCAGGAAAGACCGAAGCACACCAGCATTACCGTTTCAAAAAAAGCTTGCATTTTTAAGTTTTTCCTTTCAATTTTTTGTATAGGCATTGCAACGGGGAGAAAACTGCCGAGCCGTAATTTTACCCTTGGGCAGGCAAAATTTATCGGTTTGAAATTTTGAAATTGCCGGCGCTCTTGGCGGCAAAGTCGCAACCGCGCCGTTTTTCAAACAAGTATTCTAATCCGAGTGCATGCCTTTTATATTATATCACAAAGAAAAGAATAATGCAAGCATAAGCTGCGCTTTTTGCAGAGCACGGACGGCTTACGTTTGGCTGTGAGCGGCTTCGGAGGTGCCGTGCTCCCTTTTGCTTTGACGCACGGCGCCGGGACTTTGGCCGAAATAGTTTTTGAACGAGCGTGAGAAGGTCGAAAAGTCGTTATAGCCGACTTTCTCTGCGGTTTTGGCGATGGTGGTGCCGGAGGAAAGCAAATCCATGGCAACGGTCATGCGCTTTTTTATGATGACCTCCCTTAGGCTTTGGCCAATGACGGCCTTAAAGCATCGGGAAAGATATTTTTCGCCCAGAAGCATATTGTCCGCCACCTCCTTACAGCAAAGATGCGGAGAAAAGTGGTGGTTGATGTACATGAGCGAGGTGTTTACGTGAAGCTCCTGAATACTCTTTTTACAGTTTTCGGTCAGTCCGAGCGTATAACAGCATTTGTGCAGCAGCGAGGAAATCAAAAACAGGCGTGCACCGGTGGGTTCGGTGTTTTGGGAAAGAAAAGAGAAAAGCTCCTCCGAATAGGGAAAGAAGCGAGGAAGGCGAGAAAACAGGTGCGAAAGCGTGCCGCAAAACCGAACGTGCGCAAACTCCAGAGTGGCGCCCTTATTGCTTGCAATTGTAAAAATCTCCTCCGGGTAAATAATAATGCCGGTGGGCGCGAGCACGCTTATTTCACGACCGCCCACATTAAGTGTGCCGGAACCGGATTTTATAAGCATAAGCATATAACGGCCGTGCATATTGTCATATTTAAAGGGGTTTACCAAAAATGTGTAGCCATATTCCAAGGGAACAAGGTCCTGTAAGGGGAAAAGCTCAGGCGGAGAGTGAAACGGTGTGTTAAAGGTTTGAATGTCCGAATGTTTAGGCATAAAGGCACCTCCTTAGGATTTGACACGGGAAAAATTGCCCGACAATTTTATATAACGGGGTATTCGATCTCCTAAAATTAAAGTTACGCAGTGATTTAGGTGGTTATCTGACTCGGAAATATGATGTAGTTACATTATAACATAATAAGGTTACATTATGCAATAGAAATTTATAATAAAAGTGATAAAATAATAGTGAAAACTAACAAAAAGAACTTGCTTAAAAATAATATTGAGGAGGAAATGACTATGAAAAAGATTTTTTGCATGCTTTTGGTGCTTATGCTCGCAACAACGGGCATGGTTGTATTCGCTGCGGATGAAACTGTGCTTTTGCCGGCGGATGCTTCCTTCGTCAACGGCATAAAAACCGATGCGGGTGCCTACGGCTTTGCCCAGGGAAACTACATCGGCTTTGCCGATGTTAACCTTACCGGCATCAATCAGGTCATCTTAAAGGGTGAGGTTAAGCTTCCGTACTCCACAAACGGTGAAACAATAAGGGTTAGGATTGATGAGCCGTTGAACGGTCAGGAAATCGGCTTTGTTGTTTTTTCGGAGGATAGGGATGAGTACCGCGGCTACATCGGCGGCGTAAGCGGTGTGCATGATGTTTACTTTGTGGGAACATATTATGCCGAAAAAACCGCAACAATTAAAATAACAAGCTTTACCCTTTCCAAGGAGCCTTATAAGGAAACCGCCTTTGACAGGCAGGTATCCGACGATTTGGTTAAGGATTATTATGAGGACACCTGGGCCGCAACGGACAGCTTTGGCCGCAAGGTTGCCGATTATAAGGAGGCCGGCCCCGTTAAAGAAGGTACACGTGCAGTCGGCATGCTTTACTGGAACTGGTTCTTCGGTGACGGAAAAAGCAATGCGACGGTAATTTCCGACATAACAAGCGCGCATCCCGATGCGATGACACCGGCAGGTGCCGCGGCATGGGGTACCGCCGGCATGACTGTTTGGGACGAGCCGGTTTACGGCTATTACAATTCCTATGACTACTGGGTTTACCGCCGCCATGCGGAGCTTTTTGCCGCGGCCGGCGTTGATGTTGTGCTTCCCGACTATTCAAACGGCGGCTCAACACGAATTGACACCTTGAAGGTAATGGCAGAGGCCTTCCGTGATGCAAAGCGCGACGGCGTAAATGCGCCGAAGATTTCCATATTCACGGCGGACTGGACGAATGAGTTTAATATGCACAGGCTTCTTTGTTCCATTTATTATACCTGCTTCCAGGAGGAGGATTATTCCGATATTTGGTTTTACTGGGATTCTAAGCCTTTGATTTTCGGTGTTTCCAATGCGGACGATATGAAAAAGGCCGCAAAGGGCGACCGGGGCTTAACCAATTTGGCGGATGAAATTACAAACTTCTTCTCATGGCGTAGGCAAGGCACAAAAAATAAAGACTGCTGGGCTTGGATTGAAGAGTTTCCGCAGTTAAGACGCGGTGGCGACAATGAGGAGGGACGGCCAGAATTTGCGGCGGTCGGCGTTTCGCTGAACGACAGCTACGTGGGAAGCGGCTTCTGTGCAAGCGATAAGTACGCGCGCGGCAGAGCATATTCCGAAATTTTTGGTGAGGATTATACCGATGAGGCGGTAAGAGAGGGCTATTATTTTAAGGACCAGGCGGCTCTTGCTCTGGACTATGACCCCGAGTTTTTGCTGATTGACGGTTGGAACGAATTGAAGAGCGACCTTTACAGAAACTACGGCGGTAACCCCCTTGCTTTCCCGGATACCTTTGACTCGGACAACAGCCGTGACTTTGAGCCGGTTAGGGGACTTTTGCAGGACGACTGCTACAACATGCTTTGCGACCTTATAAGAAAATATAAAGGTGTTCGCCCCACGCCCACAGCCGGAGCAGAGGTTACAATTGATATTAACCAGTCCGGCGCGGCTTGGGACAGTGTTTCCCTTGAATACTATAACTACAAGGGCGAGGACAGAACGGGCACCGACGCTTACAGAAGCGACAGAACGAACGAGATTAAGACCTACGACCTGAAGGTGGCAAACAGGGTGCTTACCTCCAAGGCGGCACGCGACAAGGATAATTTCTACTTCATGGCGATTACGGACAAGGAATTTGCAGACGGTGACGGCGCGCTTCAGCTTTTGATAAATGCTGACAGAAACATAGCAACAGGTGAAAACGGCTATGACTTCATTTTGGGACGTAAAAAGGGCAGAGTGGAGGCAATCACCGCCGGTGCAAACGGCTTTGAGTATAAGGACATCGGCGCTTATGAGTATAACGCAAACGGAAGCATGCTTCAAATAAAGCTTTCAAGGGCGATTATCGGTGTAACGGGAAGCTTTGACATGGAAATTAAGTGGGTTTCCGGTGCATTTTCGGATATTTTGGACCTTTATGCAAATCTGAGCGCGGCACCCCTCGGCAGATTTAACTACGTATTCACCGACGTGGCGGAAGTTACACTTACCGCGGAGGAAAGAGCGGCCTTTGCCAAGAGCGGCGTTGTTAAGGCCGGCAGCAATGAGATGATTGCTCACGGCTCCATAGTGACAGCTTATGAGCCTGATACAGCGGTAACACCCTTTGAATACAACGGCACACTTTACATTCCGGACAAAACCTTTAACGAGCTTATGGGCTGGGGCAGGTCGAAAACGGAATACGACAGCACGGGCAACATTTTCTATATGCACGGCTATGACATTGACAAAAATACAAGCGAAATAACCTGGGATAAATGGTGCTACACGGTAATGGGCTCCTCCGAGGCTTATATAAACGGAAGGGCGGCGTGGCTTTCGGCTCCCGTTGTGGCAAATAACGGCATAATTTATATTCCTGTCAGCGTTTTCTCAGAGCTTTTCGGTAAAAACGTAACAGCACTCGGAAACGGAGCATGGTTAATCGGTGATGCTTCGGCCGAGGCGGCAACAGGGCTTCTTCATTACATCGGCTAAGGAAGGGGGAAAAAGAAAATGAAAAAATTTCTATCATTAGTTTTGGCGCTTTTGGTTGTTTTGTCCTTCGCGGCGGTACCCGTATCGGCCGAGGGAGCGGTTTTTAAGGTCGGCTCGGCAAGCTTTGCCGACCTGGACGATGCAATAACCATTGCAAAGCGCCAGCTTATCACCATGACGGGTGATGCAACCTGGAAAAGCACGGTAAAAGATTATTACTCTGCCGGAATCAGCATTTCCGGCGGCGGCCATACCATAAAGGTGGAGGAAAACATCTCTATCTGTGCAGGGACAACCGTACAGCTTACAAACGTTACCATAGACCTTGGCGGTAAGCATTTCATCACCGTCAGCGCAGGCGGTAAGGTGATTTTGGGCGACGGTGCAACCGTTACAAACGGCGGCGGAAGCTACGGCGGTGCATTCACCATCGGCGGTGACGGCGCAATGCTTACCTTAACCGGAACAAGCAAAATCACCGGCTCCACGGCAAAAACCGCATCGGCGATTGCTGTTGGCAAGGGCGCAAGCTTAAAGCTTGAGGGCGGCACCATTACCGGTAACAAGGCAACGGAAAACGGCGGCGGCGCAATTCGCGCGGTTTCAGGCTCCACTGTTTCGCTTTCGGGCACGGCAAGCGTTACCGGCAACACCGCGCCGGACGGCGATTCTAACCTTGTTATCACCGATACAAGCATATTAAAGCTTTATGAAAGCTTTAAGGGCAACGTTGGCGTAAGCTTAACAAGCGGCAACGAAAAAACAAAAACCTTCGGACAGTTTGCCGGCGATATGGGCGGATCAAGGCTTTATTCCGACCAGGATAAGTCACTTACCGCGGTAATTGCGGAGGACGGCTCACTTGTTTGGGGCGAAACCGCAAAGGCAACCGCTCCGTCAACAGGCCCCTCTACCGGCAAAGCAAACGGTACGGAAAATAAAACAGAAAGCACGGCCGGCCTTTATAACCAGTCCACCGACCTCACGGATACGGACAGAAAGCAGGCTGAGGCCGGAAATAAGTTCAAAACCGGCAACGTTTATCACTCGGATTTGGCAACGGCAATTTCCTCCTCCGGCGGAAAAACCATTACCATGATAGGCGACTCGGAGTGGACGGGCGCAACCAGGGACTTTTACAGCTCGCAAATTAACATTGACGGTAACGGCTTTACCTTAAAGCTTCCCGCAACAATACTTATTAACAGCGGAAGCGTGCTTACATTAAAAAATGTAAACGTTGACCTTGCCGGCAAGTGCTTTAAGCTTGCGGGCAGCGGACACATTGTTTTGGACGCCGGCAGTGTGCTTAAAAACGGAGCGAACGACTTCGGCGGCGCAATAAGCGCCGAGGGCACAACAAGTAAGGTAACCATGAAGCCGGGCAGTAAAATTACCGGCGCAAAGGGCAAAATCGGTGCCGGCATAGGCACATTGGTCGGCGCAACGGTTGAGCTTTTGGGCGGTATTGTTGAAAACGGTATCTCGGAGTCCAACGGTGCGGTATTCATCTGCGCCGGAGCAACGGTAACCATCGGAGGCGACTTTACAACAAAGGATAACAAGACCGGCGCGGCAGAGTCCGGCGTTGAAATTACAAGCCCCGGCTCACTTACCATGACGGGCACCTTCACCGGAAGCGCGGCAATAACCGTGCCCAACGCGACAAGTGGCGCGGTAATCGGTACGGAAACAGGCGGCGCAAAGGGCACCGAAAAGGTGCGCGCGCTGGGAACAGACCTTGTTGTTGTTACGGACGGTAAGGGAGGCTTAAAGCTTGGCAAGGCAGGAACAAGCACCGCATCCAAGGAAAATGCGGGCGCATCATCCTCGAATTCTACCTCAACCTCGACCAACACCTCGGCAAATTTGACCGCGGCGGAGAAGAAGCAGGCGGAGTCCGGCAATAAATTTAAGGTAGGAAACGTGTTCCATGCGGATATGGCAACGGCGATTAATTCCGCCGGCGGCGCAACAATCACCTTGATTGGCGATGCGGAATGGAACGGCGCGGTTAAGGACTTCTACAGCTCCAAAATTAACATTGACGGTAACGGCTTTACCTTAACGCTTCCTTCAATAATACTTATTAACAGCGGAAGCGTGCTTACATTAAAGAACATAAATGTTGACCTTTCGGGCAAATGCTTTAAGATTGCCGGCAGCGGCCAAATTGTTTTGGACGACGGAGCAGTGCTTAAAAACGGAGCAAACGACTTCGGCGGTGCAATAAGCGCCGAGGGCTCCTCCAGTAAGATAACCATGAAAAAGGGCAGTAAAATCACAGGCGCAAAGGGTAAGGTCGGTGCCGGCATAGGCACACTTTCCGGCGCAACGGTTGAGCTTTTGGGCGGAACAATTGAAAACGGCATGACCGATTCAAACGGCGCTGTTTTCATTAATTCCGGTGCAAAGGTAACCCTTGGCGGCGACTTTACCTTGAAAAATAACAAGTCCGGCGGTGCCGAGGGCGGTATTGAAATAACCGACGAGGGCGCGCTTACCGTTAAGGGCACGTTCACCGGAAGCGCAGGCATTAAGGTGCCGAACGCAACAAGCGGCGCAAAGGTGGGAACGGAAACCGGCGGTGCGAAGGGCACGGAAAAGATTTATGTAATCGGCACAAAGCTTGTTGTTGTTACGGACGGAAAAGGCGGCCTTAAGCTTGGCAACGCCGGAAGCAGTACCGTTTCGGATGCCTCCAAACTTGAGAAGGAGGACGATAGCGCAGAAAGCGGCGATGCTGTTTACTACGATAAAACCGGCTGGACGGCAACAGCAAACTCGGTTGCACCGGGACGTGAGGCTCCCAAGGCGATTGACGGAAGCTACACCTCGGTTTGGCACACCGAATACGGCTGGGAAAACAACCAGGTAACATGGAAAACACCTTTGCCGCACAATTTGGATGTTGACTTCGGCAAGTCCATTGCGGTTGCAGGATTCACCCTTGTTACAAACCCGGGCGCACCGGCAGGTCAGCCCACGGACATGGAATTTTACTTGAAGATTAACGGCGAATACAAGCTTGTTAAGGAATATAAATACAACATAACAACCCAGAGCTTTTCACAGACCATTGTGAATAATTTCAATGCGGCGGTTATGGCCGAGGGTGTTCGTCTTGTTTACTTGGATGCCCTGGACGGCCACGGAACACTGGCGGAGCTTGAAATTATAAAGCCGGTCGAGGGCATAAAGGCAGAGCCTTTTGACGACTTTTTGGAAACCATGGGCAAAAATGAGTTCTATCCCATTCCGATGGAAAAATCCAGCGTTACCTATGACGGCGAAAACTGGGGCAACAATGTTCCGGACAGAATAATGGACGGCCAGATAACAACCTTCTGGCAGGCAAACACCAACATGAAGGCACCCTATAACCTTGTGGTGGACTTCGGCGATATTTACACGGTAAACGGCTTTGCTTATACAACAAGGCAAACCACTTGGTATGACGGTTATTGGGATTCTTACAATATTTATACAAGTGATGACGGTAAGGAATTTACCTTGCTTTACGAAAAGCAGTCGTTCCTGCCCAGAAGCCTTTCCCGTCAGGAATTTATATTTGACAAGGAAGTTACAACACGCTTCTTCAAATTTGAAATTTTGGCCGGCACAGGTAATTTGTGCAGTGTTGCCGAGCTGGAATTTTTGGAGGACTTTGACTCCTATAAGGAGCGCAGAGCCGCCAACGAGGAAAGCTACACCTTAACAATCGGCAGTACGGCAATTGCACACAAAAACGGCACAACCGAGCTGGATGTTGCGCCCTACATTGAAAACGGCACAACCTTCATTCCCCTTCGCGGACTGTTAGAGCTTATGGGCGCAGCTGTTGAATGGGACGGCGAGGTTAACGCTGTGGACATTAAAAAGGGCACGACCGAAATTTACTTGCAGATAAGAAATAAAAATGTTTACGTTACAACCATGAAGGAAGGAAAACAGCGTTACACGCTTACCACGGCGCCGCGCATAACGGACAGCCGCACCTTCATCCCGATTAGGTTTGTTTCCGAAATGCTTGGCTACAATGTTTCATGGAACGCAGAAACACGTGAGGTTGGCATTTCAAAGTAAAGTTTTAAGAAAGCGGTGAACGAAATGAAAAAGGCAAAATTAAGCATGTTTTTGGTTATGGCGGCGGTGTTTTCGGTAATACTGGGCATAACCGCCTTCGCGGACGATAATGTTTGCTACATCGGCGAGGATGAGTCCGCGCGCACATATTACACCACGATTGACGCGGCAATTGAAGCACTCGGCTCCGAGCAAACAACAATTTACGTTACAGAAGACGCAACTTGGGAAGGTAAGGGCTTTGCCGGCAAAAAAGTTAAATTAACAAGTGCCGATCAGGCAAACCCGGTAACGGTAACCTCCAGTGCCGGCATTAGATTGACAGATGGTGCTGACGTTACCTTTGAGAAAATTAACATTGTGCTTGAAACGGGCACAAATAACTATGTCGGTATAGTAGGTAGCGCTAAATTAACGCTTAACAACGCAACGCTGACCGGTGCGGCCGCATGGGGCGCTGTTATCTTGGGAGACTGGGGAAGCCCCGGTATTCTTGAGGTCGGCGCAGGCTCATCCGTTATCGGCGGGCCGGTTGCAGAAGGATCCGGCGGTACCGTTGTAACAATTCACGATTCCAATAATGGCGGCGGTGTGCTTAAGCTTACGGGCGGAAAGATTGTTAATAACAATACCAACCGGACAACCGCTCCGGCGGTTAAGGTTTTAAATACGAACGGTAAGGTGGAAATTAGCGGCGGTGCAACAGTCGAGGGCACCGGTGCGAAGAATGAAATTGAGCTTTCGAACGCAAACCAGCTTACCGTGACGGGCGACTTTACCGGAAGTATTAAGGTAAAATACGGCGCTCTCGGTGATCAGTTCGGCGCTGTTTATTCCGGCAAAACCATTTCCGGCGGACAGCTTACCGAGTCCGCAACAGGCGCAAAGGCCATAATAAAGGACTCAAAGCTTTATTGGGATTATGCGGTATACAAGGGCACAACCGCGGCGGACGATATTGCGACTAACCGTTATACAAGCCTTTCTGCCGCAATCCGCGCTATGGCAGATAACGCGACAGCCACCTTTAACCTTGTTCGTGATGATGATTATACCGGCTACAGCGACAGCAACGGTATTCATCACAGAAACGTTACCGTAAACGGAAACGGCAAAACCCTTAATCTTAAGGCACAGCTTAAACTTAACGCTGAAACCAGCTTAAGGCTTGAAAATATTACCGTGAACAGCGGCGCAAACCAAATTAAATATGTGGGCGATAAGATTGAGGTTATTTTGGGCGACGGAGCGACCATTACCGGACATACGGGCGATGTTATGCTTTCCATTGAGTCTAACGGCACGAATTATAAAAAATTCATCATGGAGGCAGGCAGCAAAATTACAAATTGCACCGGCACATGGGGCGTTGTTCGTGCATACCAAGCAAGCCAGATTACCTTAAACGGTGAAATTTCCGGCTGTACGGCTCCCAACGGCGCGATTTATGCGGAGCATGCAAGCGCTACGGTAAGCCTTGGCCCCAACGCACGCATTACAGGCGGAAACAATTTTATTAAGCTTAACAATGCAAATCAGCTTATACTTACGGATGATTTTACCGGTGATGTAGCTGTAAAGTTTATTGATGGAGCTCCCACGGGTGCGTGCCTTGGCGAATACTTCGGCATTGTTGCCGACGGTAAGGGGATAACCACCGGCAAAATTACCCATGTGGATAAAAAGGCTGTTGCAACCGTAAAGGAAGGAAAGCTTTACTGGGGCTACTCGGCTTATAAAAATACTGATACCAGGGAAAACCGCTATTGGACGGTAGCGTTGGCAATCGAGGGCGTGGGTGACTACGATTATCCCAGAGTGACTAACGAAGGCACGGTTTATATTACCGAGAACACCGAGTTTAAAAACTACTACGAGCAAACAAACGGTGTTCGTCACAGAAAGGTTACGATAGACGGAAACGGCCACACCCTTAAGCTGGGTGAGGATTTCAGAATGGATTACGGCTCAATTATAACGCTTAAAAACATTACCGTTGACCTTTCAACGAATATTTTCAAGGTAGGAAAGGCAACATTCACTCTCGGAAACGGCGCTACACTTACAGGGCTTAATTCAACAGGCTCACCGGCGGTAATTGTCAGCCCGTTAAATAACGGCGGCACCGGCGGTACCTTCCGCATGGAAGAGGGTAGTAAAATCACCGGAAACACCGTTGCAAGCGCAGGTATTGTAACGGTAGGTGACGGCGCAACTCAGGCTGAAATTTACATTAACGGTGAAATTTCCGGCAACACAACACCCTACGGCGGAATTTACATACAGAGCACGGTGAAAAGCTTTACTCTCGGTCCCAAGGCGAAGGTAATAAACAACGCCAACGCATCCGGCGCAAAGAAAAACATTGCATTGTACGATGCAAATCAGCTTACGTTGGAAAACAGCGTTTTTGAAGGTCAGGTAGGTGTTTTCGCCAGCGAAAATGCAACTCAGGCGGTTAAGAACGCTCTGGGTCATGAGTCCAACCCCGTCGGTACGGCAACAAACACACTGGCAAAGGCCGGCTCCATTACATCCGATGTGGACGATACTCTCATCGCGGTTGTAAAGGACGGTAAGCTTACCATGGTTAAAAAGCCCACGCTGGCCGTTACTTACGACAGCGGCGTGTACACTAAGGACAGCACAACCTACGGCGTTGTTCGCGCGCTGAGCGAATTTTCAAACGTATCGACCGGCACCGCAATTGAAAGCTGCGGAACATATTTTGTTAAAACAACCCCGTCAGCCGGTGCAATTCCCGATGCGGAAAATAAAAAACATGTAATTGAAAATTCGACGGTTTCTGCCGGCAGTGGTTTCATGACGGATTGCTACGGTATTACACCCTCGGAGGGTAGCGTTGTTGCGGTAAGCTGGTATAAGCTTGCCGGCGTTGACGAGTATATTTATACAAT
>CAZITC010000010.1:0-12067 GCA_964542085.1 uncultured Ruminococcus sp.
ATGTACCGGAGCGCTGATTGTTTTTGAAAAATCAAAAAAGCTGGATACCATTATAAAGGTAACGGGAACTGAGCTTAATGCTCAAATTTCACAGGGCCTTTTGGAAAACATTTTTGTTAAAAACACCCCCTTGCACGACGGTGCGGTTATAATAAAAAATGAAAAGGTGGCCTATGCTCAGAGCATACTGCCCCTTTCGGAAAACGCCGCAATAAGCGCCGAGCTTGGAACGCGTCACAGGGCGGCTATCGGCGTTACGGAGAAGAGTGATGCCATTGCCGTTGTTGTTTCCGAGGAAACAGGTAAAATATCCTACGCCAAGGACGGGGGACTTCACCGCGATATTACTCCGGACAATTTGCGCGAAATACTTACGATTGAATTTTCGGATATGACCGGCGCAGAAAGTGATATTCGAACAATGCTTAAAAGGAGGGACGGCAATGAGTGAGAACACAAAAAAACAGCTCTCCGAGGTAGATGAAAAGAAAAAAGCCGCATCCAAAAGGTTTTGGGGCAAGCTTGCCTGCACGCTTTTGGCAATTCTTATGTGGATTTATGTTTCATACGACGAAAACCCCACATCAACAAATACCTACACAAATATTCCGGTAACGGTAACCGGCATTGCGGAGCTGGAAAGCCGAAATATCACAGTTTTAAGTTCGGAGCTTTCAATTGCCGTTAAAATTTCCGGCGCGCGAAACACGCTTTCAAAGCTTAATAAATCGGATATAAACGCAATTGTGGATGTGTCCAACATAACAGGCACAGGTGAGCAAACGCCCCTTATAAGTATTGCCGGAATACCGGATTCGCTCAGCGTGGAAGAAAAGAAAATAACAAGCGGCGCGCTTGTGACCGATATTCTTATAAGAAAAACCGTTGAGGTTGGAATTGATATAACGGGCACCATGTCCGAAAATATAATTGAGGGCGAAAAAAGCGTGTTCCCGTCACAGATTTCCGTTAAGGGACCGAGCACACTTTTGGATAACATTTCCGCGTGGACGGAGCCGGTGGATGTTACAAACATTTCAAAAAGCGAAAATATTTACAACACAGGTATTGTGTTAAAGGATGCATCCGGTGCGGCAGTTACCAGTGAAATGATTACAAAATCAGATAATGAGGCTACAATAACGGTAAATTGCCTGGCGAAGAAGGAAATTCCCGTGAACAATCCGGACGTTGTGGGCAGTCTTTCCGGATATGATGTTGTGGTGGAAAATGTGGCGCCTCAAACCGTTACCGTTATCGGCCCGGTGGAGGATATAGAAAAAATCGTCGCGGTTGAGTTGGATGAGATTGATGCATACTATGCAATATCGGCAAAAAGCTTTACAAGGGAGATAAAGCTCCCGGAAAATATTGAGTGCGAAACGGCTTATGCAACGGTCAACGTGAGCGTTGTAAGGAACACGGAAGAGGAAAACGAGGAGATTTAAAAGCAGAAAAAGAAAAAAATGCGGCAAAGGTATTGACAATTTTGCAAATTCAATGTATAATATACTTTGCTTGCAGAGAGGAAAGGCAATGAAGGTTGATATTTCAAAAATAGCACATTCCGAAGGCAGGCTACCTGTGGATGGCTCGGTTAATCCCGGCCGCCTTAGCTTTGACGGCGGTGAATACGCTTTTTCTGAGGTTAAGGTTGCGGGTGAAATGGTAAATATCGGCGGAAGTCTGGAGCTTAAAGCAACAGCTGCCGGAGAGTATACAACTCCATGTGCAAGATGCTTAAAGCCTGTAACAATCAGCTTTGACGCAGATATTTATGAGGAGCTCGGCGATGATGAAAATAAAGAGGCAATTTCTTCTGACGGGTGCGTGTGTGAGCTTGAATTTATTATAATAAATTCAATTCTTTCACAGCTTCCCATGATTACGGTTTGCCGTGAGGATTGCCCGGGGCTTTGCCCGACTTGTGGGAAGGACCTTAATGAAGGCCCGTGCGACTGCAAGAATGATGATTGGGACCCGAGATTCGACATATTAAAAAATTTCAAAGCTGACTTATAATTAATGGAGGTGTAGAAAATGGCAGTACCGAAGACAAGAATATCAAAGGCAAAAAAGCATTCGAGAAGAGCTAATTGGCGTCTCAGCATTCCCGGAATGGTGAAATGTCCCCAGTGCGGCGAGCTTAAAATGCCTCACAGAATTTGCCCTGCTTGCGGATATTACAAGGGTAAAGAGATAGTAAAAAAAGAAGCATAAGAAAAACGTGTCCTTAACGGGGCACGTTTTTTGTCACATTACGGCTTTTCGGAATTACCGTCGGAAAACATATGTAGGGGGAGATAACTATGCCGACAATTATGGATTACATCCGTTGGCGGGGAGACCTTGGCTTTTTAAAGGCCCCGTTTAATGAGGTGGATGCGCTGATTTTCACCCAGCTTTCTTATATTGATTTTTCTTCTGCCGTACCGTCAACGCTGAAAAGCACGATAACCTTGGCGGAGGCGTATTTGAAAATTTCTGCTCATGGCGGTAATGGGGAGCTTGGGGCACTGCTTCCTTCTGACATTACAACGCTTTTTAAACTGGCAAGCAAGACGGAACGCTTTAAAAATGTGCTTTTATCCGGATACGTTAATAAGGTGGACGATAAAAAGGACGAGCAATTTTCCGCGGTCACATTTATTGCGGATAAAAAGGTGTTCGTGGCATACCGCGGTACTGATGACAGCCTAACCGGCTGGAAGGAGGACTTTAAGCTGTCCTATATGGAGGCTGTTCCGGCACAGCGGGAGGCGGAAACTTATTTGGCGGAGGTGCTAAGGCATTTTAGGTTTTCTTCCGTGAGTCTGGGCGGCCATTCAAAGGGCGGAAATCTTGCTGTATATGCAACGCTTGAGTGCGATAAAAGAAAGAAAAGACGAATTGAAAAATGCTTTAATTTTGACGGGCCCGGCTTTCGGACAGAGGTTTTGGAGGCTATGCCACAAGAGCTTTGGAATGGAAAAATTGAAAATATTATGCCGGCCGGCTCGGTGGTCGGCCGCCTTTTTGAGCGTGTCGGAGTTGAAAAAATTGTTAAAAGTTCAGGGAAAACGCTTATGCAACACAATGCTTTTTTGTGGGAGGTAATGGGAAGCGCCTTTGTTGAAGCATATGAGCGTACGGAAAGCAGTATAATGGCCGAAAAAATCCTTTCCGGCTGGATTGATGAAATGACCGGGGAGGAGCGGGAACTTTTGGTTGAAGCACTTTTTGAGGTTTTGAAGGGCACCGAAGCCAAAACCTTGACGGATATAATGGCGGATAAGCTTGGCTTTTTGAAAAGCATAAGCGGTGCCGATAAGGAAAAAAAGAAGCAAATTAAGCAATATACCGCAAAAATATTGGAGCAGGCGGCAAAGCACGTAATAAAATAAAAAATCGCCGCATACTCAGAGTATGCGGCGATTTTGGGGCAAAGAGATATTAATTACAGCCTGTTTGATTCGGCAAAGTTTCGGGAAATGAAAACAGCGAATTCATAGTCGGAGCCGATTGCCGAAAGCATTCTGTCAGACAGCTCATTGCAGCCACTCCTAAGCGCTTCGGTTACCGCGCTTGCGCTTTCTTCAAGCTTTGCATAGCCAAGAGTTCTGCACACGCCGACAAGAGAATGAACGGCAACAAAGGCCTTTTTAAGGTCATTCTGTTTAAGTGCTATGCAAAAGGTATCATAGCTTGTATCGTCCGGAAACATTTTTATAAGCCTTTTAATCAAGGCCTCACTCTTAAGGCGGGATAAAACCTCATTATAGTCACCGCCAAGACTTTCGTAAACTTTATCCAATGTCACCTTTATTTGCCTCCCGTTAAAAAAGATTGATTTTTTTAATAAGTTGTGTTATTATTATATTATACAACATAATGTAAGATTTTGCAATATTTATTTACATTAAGGAGGAGAGTTTGTTTGAAAATAGCGGTGTGCGACGACGGTAAAATTGACATTGAGATAATCACCGATTTTATGAAACGGTATTTTTCAGATAAACCGTTTACTCCCGTGCTCAACACCTATTTGTCCGGAGAGGGGCTTTTGGCTGATTTTGACGATGAGCAAGCCTTTGATGTGGTTTTTCTTGATATTTATATGGAGACCATGCTTGGTATGGATGTGGCAAAAAAACTTCGCAATATGGGTTATAAGGGTGCAATTGTTTTTTTGACGGCAACCGAAAAATTTGCTCTTGGCGGATATGATGTCGGTGCCTTCGGCTACATACTCAAGCCGCACAGCTATGACAGGCTTTGCGCTGTCATGGATAGGCTGACGGAGAACATGGTGAAAAATGCATACAGTGTTAAGCGCCGCGGCGGTGTAATTCGTGTGCCGCTTAATGATATTATGTATGTGGAAAGCGTAAATTCCAAGTGTATGCTTCACATGAACAGCGGGGAGATATATAACATTTACAAAAGGTTGGACGAGATTGAAAGGGAGCTTACGGATCTTCGGTTTTTAAGATGTCATCAAAGCTACATTGTAAATATGAATTACATTGAAAGTGCGGACGACCAGTTTATTCTGTCAAACGGTGATGTGGTTTATATAAGAAACCGCGATTCACGCGCAATAAAAAACAAATATTTGGATTATATAAGTTAGGCAATATAGTTGCCTATTACTTATGACTACAGGAAAGGACTTAAAAATGAATGATAACATGAAAAAAGGCACAGCATACAGGCTGTGCGTTGCGGCTGTGTTTATGGCACTCAATGTGGCTATGAGTTCATTCGGTGTTCCCGTGCCGGGAGGACACTTTTATTTGAATGACATTGTAATCTGTACTGCGGCAATTTTACTGGACCCGTTTTCGGCGTTTATGGTCGGCGGTGTTGGTGCATTTTTGGGCGACCTTTTCTTTTACCCAACGCCGATGTTTGTTTCGCTGGTAACGCACGGACTTCAAGCTGTGGCGATATCACTTTTTTCGCACCGCGTTAGGAAATTAAGCCCAACGCTTTCCTCCGTTATCGGCGTTACGGTCGGTGCCGTTATTATGGTAATCGGTTATTCACTGGGTAGGGCGTTTATATACTCTACACCGGAGTATGCAATTCTAAAGCTGCCTTATCAAATTTTGCAGGCGGCGGTAGGAGCAATCGTCGGCGTTATCATTGCACGCAGACTGAAAAAAACAAAGCTTTTTTAAAATTATTATCCCCGGTGCATTGGCACCGGGGATTTTTTAAGGTTATTTTGCATCTGTATAAAGAGCAAAGCCATATTCCGGAAGTACACCGCTCTCCGCATTGGAATAAATGATGTTGCCGGAAATATTAAGGCCGCCGTTTAGGCTTACGGCCGCGTAAAGCGCCGAGGCGCCATCTCCACGTCGAATAATTATATTGCCATCCGACGGAGAAAAGATGTAGGTGTCGCCATTTTTAAGCTGAGCGTGGCTTTTTTTTAGCTGTGAAAGGCGGCGGTAATGGTCGGTAAGTGCTTTGTTTTCCTTGCCCCAGGGGAAAAAACCGCGGTTAAATGGGTCCTCAAAGCCCTCCATTCCGGCCTCATCACCGTAGTAGATGCACGGCGCTCCGGGAAGCATGAATTGTAAAAATGCGGCCGCGTTTTCAAGGCGAAGAGCTTTTGCCAAAAGTTCATCCGAAAGCCTGAATAAGGCGCGTTCGTTTCTGGTTTCCGGTACCGAGGCATCGGAAAGAAGAGTTAAAATCCTTTCGGTGTCATGGGTGGAAAGGCTGTTCATCAAGCAAGGCAAAACCTTGGAAGGATAATTTTCGCAAATGTTCATGATAGCACGCGAAAACTGCACAGCAGACAGGCGTCCTTTAAGAAAATCAATAATTCCGCTACGGAAGGGATAATTCATTACGGAGTCAAGCTCCGCTTCGGTGAAATATGTGCGCCGAACACCATAGCTTATTTTGTTCGAAGCATCCTCCCAAACTTCACCTATAACAATGGCGCCGGGCTTTATTTCATGAACTCGCTTGTGAAGGCGCCGGATAAATTCGTCGGGAAGCTCGTCCGCAACATCCAAACGGAAACCGTCCGCTCCACAACGGAGCCAGTGGACGATGACTGAATTTTCTCCCTCGATGATGTAATCCAAAAATGAAGGCGAAAGCTCATTCACGCAGGGCAGTGTGTCAATTCCCCACCAGGAGGAATATGACTTGTCCGGACCGAAGGTGTACCAATCGCGGTAAGGCGAATTTTCATCACTGTAAGCGCCGCCGCCGAAATGCTCGGACTTATCGAAATAAACACTGTCGGCACCGGTGTGCGAAAACACACCGTCCAAAATAATGCGTATGCCTAAATTATGCGCCGCCCGGCAAAGGGACGAAAAATCCTCCTCGTTGCCAAGCAACGGGTCAGGCATGTGATAATTTGCGGTGTCATACCGGTGATTGGAATAGGCGAAGAAAATGGGATTAAGATAAATAACATCAACACCCAACGACTTAATATAAGGAAGCTTTTTTTCAATCCCGGCAAAGTTGCCGCCGAAAAAGTCGTTGTTCAAAATTTGCCCGTTGCTGTCCGGCAAATAGTTAGGAACATCCTCCTCGTAGGCGTGTACGGTAAAAGGCTTTAGCTTTCCGTCGATGGGAAGAACATTCTCCTTATAAAATCTGTCCGGAAAAATTTGATAATATACCGCGCCGGAATAAAACGGGTCCGTGGTATACCCGTTTTGCTTTATGCATGAAAGCTGCCAAAGCTCGCCGGCTTCGATATTAGTATCACAATAGCCGTATTTATAAAGCGAAAAGCTGCTTTCTGCCGTTTCAATTTTGAAATAGTAGAAATAAAGTCCGCGTTTATAAAGGGAAAAGTGCGTGGTGTAATGTTCATATCCACCGTTTTCTGCTGTTTTTTTCATCGGTACCTGCATTAAAAAGCCGTCATCGCTTTTAATAACGGCAAATGCACGCTTTGTCATGCAGGATGCCGGAATATAAACCGTCAGTGAGCATAGCTCATTTTCCGAAACACAGCCAAAGGGCTTTTTGTGTAGAGCGGATTTACTGTCAAATAGTATTCTCATAAAAAACTCCGTGCCGTGGGCTTATTTTTTTAAATACCAAATATTATCCGCATATTCCTTTACGGCGCGGTCAGCGGAGAATATGCCGGCCTTAGCAATGTTAACAAGGGACATATCGGTAAATTTATCCTTATCCTTATAAACCTCGGAAACAAGGCTTTGAGCACGAACATAGTCGTTAAAGTCGGCCAAAGTCATGTAAGCGTCAGCCGTTCCGAAGCTGTTTGTAAGAAGCGAATTTACAATATCGTCAAAGCTGGAGCCGAAAGCTCCGCCGGTAAGCATGCTCATAATATCGGAAAGCTCCGGGTCGCGGCGCATATAAACAAGAGGGTCATAGCCCTTTTTCCAAAGCTCCTCTACCTCAGGAGCGGTAAGGCCGAACAGGAACATATTTTCGTCGCCCACTTGCTCATGAATTTCAACGTTTGCACCATCTAAGGTACCAAGTGTTACTGCGCCGTTAATCATAAGTTTCATATTGCCGGTACCGGAGGCTTCCTTGCCGGCAATGGATATTTGCTCGGAAATTTCTGCCGCGGGAATGATTTTTTCCGCAAGAGAAACCTTATAGTCCTCCAAGAATACAACCTTCAGCTTTTCCCTTACAACAGGGTCGGAATTAACGGTGTTTGCAATTGCGCAAATAAGCCTTATAATTTGCTTTGCCATGAAGTAACCGGAGGATGCCTTGGCCGCAAAAATGAATGTACGCGGAGGAATATCCAAATTGGGATTATCCTTTATCATGCGATACATATGAATGATTTGAAGTGCGTTCAAAAGCTGGCGCTTGTATTCATGCAGGCGCTTAATCTGAACGTCAAAAATGGAGTTGGGGTCAACAATTATGCCATTAGCCTTGGCAATATAGTCGGCAAGGCGCTTTTTGTTGTCCAGCTTAACACGGCGAAGCTCCTCCAACACTTTTTTATCGCCGTGAAATTTCATAAGCGCCTCAAGCTCACAGGAATCCTTCTTAAAGCCTGGACCGATTAAATCGTTAAGCAGTGAGGTAAGGCCGGGGTTGGACTGGCAAAGCCACCTTCTGTAGGCGATGCCGTTTGTAACATTGGTGAAGCGCTCCGGCGTGATTGTGTAATAATCCTTGAATATGCTTTTTTTCAGTATATCCGAGTGGAGCTTGGACACACCGTTTATTTTATGGCAAGCCGCAAGGCAAAGGTTAGCCATTTTAACCTCGTTGCCGGAAAGGGGGGCCATGTAGTCAATTTTCGCAACGTCACCGGGATAGCGCTCGTAAAGGTTGGCAACCAGGCGGCGGTTAATTTCGCACACAATTTGGTAAACACGGGGAAGAAGCTCGGAGAAAATATGCTCCGGCCAACGCTCCAAGGCCTCACTCATAACCGTGTGGTTGGTGTAGGAAAGGGTTTTTTCGGTAATAGCCCATGCGTCATCCCAGCCGTAGTTATATTCGTCAATCAAAATTCTCATAAGCTCGGGCACGCACAGCGCGGGATGTGTGTCGTTGATGTGAATAGCAACTTTATCGGGGAGCGTGGAAAGAGTGCCGTAATTTTTAATATGACGGCGCAATATGCTTTGAAGCGAAGCGGAAACCAAAAGGTATTGCTGCTTTAAACGAAGAATTTTTCCTTCAATGTGGTTGTCAGCCGGGTAGAGCACCTTGGAAATAACCTCGGCCATGGTGTTTTGCTCAAGTGCCTTCAAATGCTCGCCGCGAACAAAATAGTTAAGGTCGATAGATGCCTTGGAGGGTGATTTTGCACTCCACAAAACAAGCTGATTTACAGCCTTGGAATTATAGCCGGAAATAAACATATCGTAAGGCACGGCCATAACGCTGTTGTAATTTTCGTGGCGGAAAACAAGCTTGTCGCCTTCATAGCTTTGAACAACGTTTCCACCGAACTTTATTTCAAAGCCTTCATCGGAGCGGGGACGAAGCCAAACATCACCGAGAGTGAGCCAATCGTCAGGAAACTCCATCTGCCAGCCGTCAACAATCTTTTGGCGGAAAATGCCGAATTCGTATCTAATGGAAAAGCCGGTTGCTGGATAGCCCAGCGTTGTCATTGAGTCCATATAGCATGAAGCAAGACGGCCCAAGCCGCCGTTGCCGAGGCCGGCATCAGGCTCCATTTCACATATTTCATCCAAATCAAAGCCGTTTGCCTTCAATATGGAGGAAACGGTTTTTTCAAGACCCATATTAAACAGGTTGTTACGGAGTGAGGTGCCAACCAAAAACTCCATGGACATATAGTAAACCTGCTTTTTTTCCTTGGCGGTGTAGTCGTCGGTAAAGCTTTTACGTTCGCGCGCAAGCATATCACGGATAACCGTGCACAGTGTTTTGTAAATTTGAAGCTTTGAAGCTTCGGACAAGGAACAGCCGAAACTATCCAAGCACTCGGTTTCAAGCTCTTTTATAAGTTCTTCTTTTTTCATTGGATTTCAGTCCTTTCAATTAAGTGAAGCATAAATTGCAGCATATTCTTTTACAGGCTCGGCCCAGGATGAGTCGTGCTTCATAAGCTTTTTAACAAGGGCGGTGCGTTTTTTCTCGTCATGCCAGAAGGAAGCGGCACGCTGTACGGCAAAAAGCATATCATGTGCGTTGAAAAGCTTAAAGGTGAAGCCAAGCCCTTCCATTGTATCAGGATTTAAGGCCGGCACAGTGTCAAAAAGTCCGCCGGTTTCCCTTACAACCGGAATTGTGCCATAGCGCATAGCAATAAGCTGTGACAGGCCGCAGGGCTCACTTTTCGACGGCATTAAAAATATATCGCTTCCGGCATAGGCCAAGGAGGCAAGTGACTGGCTGAAGGTGATTTTCGCCGCCATTTTTCCGGGAGAGTTATATTCCGAAAAGCGCAGCATATCCTCATAGTGCGAATCACCGGTGCCGAGCACTACGAGCTGCACTCCTGAGTCTAAAATATCGGGAAGCACGCGCTCTACCAGGTCAAGCCCCTTGTGCGAAACAAGGCGCGTTACCATGGAAACAACCGGAATATCGTTTCTTATCTCCAGACCGAATTCACTTTGAAGGGCGCATTTGCACGCGGCCTTACCGGAAAGCTTAGATACGGAATAGTTTTCAGGCAAATATTTATCCGTTTTAGGGTTGAAGATGGATTGATTTATACCGTTGACAATTCCGCAAAGCTTATACTCGTTCTCGCAAAGAATTCTGTCCAGCCCGTGCGAAAAATATGCGTGTTTTATTTCGTGTGCATAGGTGCGGGAAACGGTTGTGATTTTATCGGCCAAAACAATGGCGCTTTTCATAAAGTTTACACAGCCGTTGTACTCCATAACGCCGGCATATTCATCGGAAAGCCCCATAATGGATTCACGGAAGTCCAAAGGCATTTTGCCCTGATATTCTATATTATGGATTGTGAACACTGTTTTTATGTTTTGGTATTCGGGCAGATTTTGGTAAAACGCCTTATAAAAAACAGGTATACAAGCCGTTTGCCAGTCGTTAAGGTGGATTACGTCCGGAAAGTAGCCGAGATAATGAAGGGACTCCAAAATGGCCTTGGAAAAATAAGCAAAACGCTCTCCGTCGTCATAATGGCCGTAGTATCCGCCATCCCGGTTAAAGTAATATTCGTTATCAATAAAATAATAGGTGATTTTTTTTACCTTTAGGCGAAAAATGCCAACATAGGATGAACGCCAGCCGAGAGGCATGTAAAAGTTGGTAACATACTCCGGCTTAAAATCCGCATTTGTTTTAAGGGATTTGTAATAAGGCAAAATTACACTGATTTCATAGCTGTCATTTTTGGAAAGCTCCGATGGCAAAGCCTCCAAAACATCCCCAAGGCCGCCGGACTTGATATAAGGCGCCGCCTCGCTCGCTGCAAATAATATTTTCATACGGTTTCTCCTTTTTCGATTATGATTGGTGTGTTAAAGGCGCCCTGAAGCTTGGTTGAACGGCTTACCGTAACGTCCTTATCTATAATTGCGTTTTCGATACAGCAATCCTCACCGATAACAGAGCCTTGCATGATAATGGAATTTTTAACACTTGCGCCTTTTCCAATTTTAACGTCACGGAACAGCACGCTGTTTTCTACGCTTCCGTCAATGCGACAGCCGTCAGCGATTAAACATTCATCCGCCTTACAGTTCGGCCCGTAGTAGGAGGGAACCTCGTCACGTACCTTTGTATAAATGGGGCGTGCGGGATTGAAAATGTCGTTCCTGAGCGCAGAATCGGAAATTAAGTTTAGGTTGTTGTGGAAATATGAGGAAATGCCGGTATTTCTTATTACGTGACCGGAAAATTCATATGTTCCGACAGAAAGCTTGCCGGCGTTCCATTCGTGCTGAATAAAGTCGCGCTCCAGGCGCTTTCTGCCGCGGGAAACGGTTTCCCTTATAACGGAAATAAGCTTTTTGCGCTCCATTATAAACATGCCGAGTGAAGCCAAGGAATTATCCTTAAGCGCCGGGTAATCCACATACATATCATGCACGGCGCCGTGTTCATCCTCCTCCATAACAAGGGAATAGCTTGTCATGGGGTCAGCCTTTACTCTGTCGCAAATAACGGTAATATCCTTGCCGGATTTAATGTGATATTCAAGAGCTTCCTCGTAATCAATGTTAAGAATTACAGTGGAATCGGAAAGAAGCACATAGTCACGGGTTTGCTTTTCTAAATAGGAAAATGCGGAATAAAGTGCCTCCAGCTTGCCCTGGTAAACGGTTGTTTGGCCGGCGGCAAAAGGCGGAAGCAGATAAACACCGCCGTTTTTGCGGTCAAGGTCCCAGGATGCGCAGGAACCTAAATGGTCCATAAGGGATTTGTAATTTGATTTTGTGATGATTCCTATATCGGTTATGTTGGAATTTGCCATATCGGAAAGCACAAAATCAATAAAGCGGTATCTTCCCGCGAAGGGAAGCGATGCAACCGTTCTGTTTTTTGTAAGAACACCGAAGTTTTCGTCAAAAAGATTTGAAAAAATAATTCCCACCATGTTCATGGATAAGCCCCTCCTTTATATTATCTGACCCGGCTTTACTAC
>CAZITC010000011.1:0-11923 GCA_964542085.1 uncultured Ruminococcus sp.
ATCTTGTTATCGGGAAAAGATATTCTTCAGATGATTTAGCCTATTCAACAAAAGGAGAGCAGTTTCCAAGCACAATTGCCGGAAATATAAATTCATCTATAAGCAAAGTGCTGTTTCCGGCACTTTCCAATAAGCAAAACGAGCTTGAAACACTGAAAAGAATAATGAGACGCTCGATTAGTGTGGGAAATTATGTGTTATTCCCCATTTTATGCGGATTGGCAGTGATTGCCGAGCCCTTTGTTAAAGTTCTTCTTACGGAAAAATGGATGGGCTGCATTCCGTATCTTCGTATTATGTGCGTTGTTTATATGCTGCAACCGCTTCAAACCTCCAGCTTGCAGGTTATAAAGGCCTTGGGAAAGGGCAATTTATATTTGGTAATTGATATTATAAAAAAGGTATTTGGAATTTTGGTTTTACTGATAACCGTATTTTGCTGTGATTCGGTGCTTGCAATTATTATAGGAGCACTGATTACAGAAATTTTTTCAACAGTTTTGAACATTCCGATAAACAAAAAGCTGATTGGCTATACTTATTCGGAGCAAATGCTTGATATAATCAAGCCGGCTTCGCTCACATTATTGATGTGCCTGGGCGTGTGGTGTATTTCTTTATTAAATATAGGCATGATGCTTCAGCTTTGTTTGCAAGTTATAACCGGAGCGTTGGTATATTTACTGCTTTCGTATGTAAATAAGGACGAAACATTTAAATACATTCTATCATTATTAAAAAATTATATCGGTAAGTAGCTCTTACGGTGCCGGATTGTAATTGAGAAAGGGGAATAAAAAGAGAATGAACAGTAAAAATTATTTTAAGGAAAAAACACTTTTGATAACCGGTGGAACAGGGTCGTTTGGCTCTACGGTATTAAAGCGCTTTTTGACATCTGATATCGGACAGATTAGAATTTTTTCTCGTGATGAAAAAAAGCAGGACGATATTCGCCACGTGCTACAGGCTAAATATCCCGAATATGCAAATAAGGTTAAATTCTATATAGGTGACGTAAGAAATATTGACAGTATAAGAGATGCCGTCGGCGGAGTGGATTTTATTTTTCACGCAGCAGCGTTGAAGCAAGTGCCTTCGTGTGAATTTTTCCCAATGGAGGCGGTAAGGACCAACATTATGGGTACTGACAATCTTTTGCGTGCCGCTGTTGAAGCTAAGGTTAAGAATGTGGTTTGCCTTTCAACTGATAAGGCGGCCTATCCTATCAACGCAATGGGAATATCAAAGGCGATGATGGAAAAGGTCATCCGCGCTAATGCACTTAACGCAGTTGAAAAAAGCGGAACGATTATTTCCTGTACTCGGTATGGCAATGTTATGTGCTCAAGGGGCTCTATAATCCCGTTGTTTATTGAACAAATTAAATCCGGAAAGCCGATAACAATCACAAACCCGGATATGACAAGATTTTTAATGAATCTTGATGAAGCTGTTGATCTTGTTATGTTTGCGTTTGAGCATGCACATCCGGGGGATTTGTTCGTGCAAAAATCGGATGCTTCCACAATCGGCGTGCTCGGACAGGCTGTGCAGAAGCTGTTCGGAGATACCGGTATTAGAATTATCGGTAGCAGACACGGAGAGAAGCTTTACGAAACCTTAATGACTCGCGAGGAGCTTGTACGGGCGGAAGATATGGGTGATTATTTTAGAGTAACGCCTGATGGCAGAGATTTAAATTATGACAACTATGTAAAGTATGATGCAACTTCTAATTCTAAGGTGCAAATGGATAATGATTACAGTAGCCACAACACTCGATTATTGAATGTTGACGAAACTGTTGATAAAATTCTTACAACAGAGTATGTTCGGAACGAATACGCTACTTGGAGTAAGTAAAATATAAGGGGTGAATAATATGATTCAGTTAGTTAAACCGTATATTGCAGGCAAAGAGCGCATGATGCCTGCCATAGAGAACATTTTATACAGTGGATATATTGCCGAAGGTGAGGCTGTATATCAATTTGAAAAGGAGTTCGGTGAGTATATCGGAAACCCCAATGTTCTGGTGGTGAATTCCGGCACTGCCGCATTACATATCGCGCTTCTTCTTCTTAATGTTGGAAAAGGGGATGAGGTTATCAGCACCGCTATGACTGCTGAGCCCACCAATACGACTATTGCAATTACCGGCGCAAAGGTTGTTTGGGCGGATGTAGACGAAAAAACAGGTTTGCTTGATCCTACGTCAGTGAGAGAAAAAATAACTTCCCGTACTAAGGCGATTATGCTTGTTCATTATGCAGGAATGGTTTGCGATATGGATGAGTTTAATAAAATATCGGAAGAGTATAATATTCCGATTATTGAGGATACGGCTCATGCGCTGGGGAGCAAATATAACGGTAGGATTATTGGGTCTAATTCCAGATTTACTTGCTTTTCATTCCAGGCGATTAAGCAGATGACAACTGTTGACGGAGGGGCTATTGCATTCCGAGATGCCGCAGATATGGATGTTGCGCGTAAACTGCGTTGGTTTGGATTAGATAAAAAAATACCCCGTCTTGAAAACGATATCAAAAGAGCCGGATATAAGTACGGAATGAATAATGTTACAGCAACCATTGGCAGCGTGCAGCTGAAAGACACTCCCGATGTTATAGCAAGGCATATCAGTAACGGAAGGTATTATGATGAAAAGTTAAAGGGAATTTCCGGTATCAGCCTTATTCCTTATTATGATAATACGGAGCCTTCCTATTGGCTTTACACGATGAAGGTAGAGCACAGAGAGGACTTTATTAAGATGATGGAGGCGCATGGGGTGATGGCATCACCGCTTCACCACAGAAGTGATACACACAGCGTGTTTGCCCAATCAAAGTGTGCTCTGCCGGCGTTAGATGGATTTTATGAAAAATTTGTGCATATTCCTTGCGGCTGGTGGGTAGGCGATGAGGACCGTGAAATGATTGTTTCCGCAATCAAAAAAGGCTGGTGATAATATGGTGTTAAAACAAAAGAGTAACGGTATTCAAGCCTTAAGGGCAGTATTGTTCATCGGAATTTTAGCATTTCATGCCGGGGTGCCGGGCTCACAAATTTTTTTTGGGGGGGGTCGAGAGCTTTTTTGTTCTGAGTGCATACTTTCTTACCAAGAAGCTTTCTAAAACTCCTAAACAAGAAATCAAGGTAATCCCGCAGATAAGACATAGACTCTTAAGGCTATATCCTGTTTATTTATTACTTATTATAGGCGCATTGAGTGTTGTTGTGCTGATAAAACATTCATGGGATGTTATTGATTTCTTGTGCCATCTTTTGTTCTCACAAAATATATACTGGATGATAAATGGTTACAATTCCGATATGGCTGCTCTGACAGGTCATACATGGACATTATCTATTGAGGTATACCTATTCGTTATTTGGTTGATTGCATTTAGGCTTTTACAAAGCAGGAAACAACGGGTGAGCTTCAACTTTATAGTTGCGATTACAGCGATTGTCTGGCGAGTTGTTACTGTTATTTGGATTGAAGATCCGATGATAACTTCTTTGTGTCCGATAGCACACATGGATGCTTATGCGTTGGGCTCGCTGATAGCACTGCGAGAAAACGACGGTGATTTCCCGAAGAGGAAGGCGATTCAGTATTTGTGCCTGTGTGCCGGAGTAGCCGTTATCGTTTTTTGCATAAGCTTTACTGCATTGAACAATAGTTGCTCTCTGTCAGATGCTTATCGGTTGTATAAGACGTCATCTAACTACCTTAATAATCCCTATACATGTAATGTTTACCTGGGATTTTCGCTAATTACAGCCGGTTTGGTTTTGGCAACGAAAGGTATTTCTGTTTGCAGATTGCTTGCACCGTTTGTCATGCTTGGAAATATATCGTATTCTGCATATTTGATTCATTATCCGCTAACCGTTTTGCTGTTGAGCGTTACAGATAATAGGTGGATTGTTTTTGGAATAACATTTGTTCTTTCCGCTGTTGCAGCATGGATAATTGAGCATTTTTTAAGTAAAGTAAATTATGTGATGAAAAAGCAAAGTTAATACGAGGAGATTAATATGATACCACTTTTCAAACCCTATATGCCGGAATTGCCGGAACTAAACGAAATACTGTATTCCGGCCGGTTGGCATGCGGAGAATATACTAAACAGTTTGAGGATAGCCTAAAGGATTATTTTAATACATCGTATATTCTTGTGACAAACACCTTTAGCCTTGCTATCTCTGTAGCTGTAACAGCTTTGGGATTAACCTTTGGCGATGAAATCGTTGCTTCTCCCATGGGATGCTTAGCTTCCACACAGCCTTATGCTTCTATGGGGTTACGGGTTAAATGGTGCGATATAGACCCGGCAAGCGGTACATTATCCCCGGATGCGCTTCGTAATACGGTTACAGCTAAAACAAAAGCTATTGTTCACAACCATTTCTGCGGTTATCCGGGATATATTGATGAAATTAACGCAATTGGAGCGGAATACGGTATTCCTGTTATTGATGACGGCATAGAAGGCTTCGGCAGTGAATATAAAGGGAAAAAAGTGGGCTGTTGCGGCACAGATGTTACAGTATTTTCGCTAACCGCTGTAAGGCTTCCAAACACAATTGACGGTGGGATTATTATATTTAAAAATAAAGAAGCTTATTTGAAAGCATTGCGTATTCGTGATTGCGGAATTGACAGAGGTGCTTTTCGTGACGAGCTCGGTGAAATCAATCCATCGTGTGATATATCTGAAATTGGATACAGTGCCACAATGAGCAACGTTAATGCGTATATTGGGCTAAAGCAAATGCCAAGGTTAAATGAACTGCTGTCGGCACAGCGAGAAAATGCTCGCAGGTGGGATGCTGTGCTTAAAGAATACAGCAATGTTTTTGCCGTTTCCCGGGAGAACACCTTGCCGAATTATTGGGTATATGGCTTGAGAGCCGTAAACAAAAGGGACTGCATAAAAGCGTTTCGTGAAAGAGGATATTACGCTTCAGGCGTTCACATTAACAATAATATATACAGTGTGTTCGGTGATAAAGTTGAACTGCCGGGTGTCAGTGATTTTCACAGTCACTTTTTGGCTATTCCGTGTGGATGGTGGATGGGGGAAAACAAATGAGTGAAAAATTTGTTATTGTACAGCACGAGAATTTGACAGATGACTGCCTTGATGAGATTGTACGCTTAAAACAACAGCATTGGAAATACCCGGCTGAGTCGCAAAAAAAGTGGATACAATCCAATCTGAGGCCGAATGATATTCATTTGCTGATGAAAACAGACAATCAATATGTAGCCTATTTGAGTATAAGCATAATAAATATGTTAATCGACGGACATGATATGCTTGGAAAAGGGTTAGGCAATGTTTGCGTAGATAAAGCATATCAGGGACAGGGCTTAGGTAAGAAAATTGTAGAAAAGGCAAGTGAAATAATCAAGGCGGCCGGTGATACAGGAATTCTTCTGTGCCGGTTGCACCTCATGCCGTTTTATGAGCGATGCGGTTGGAGAAAAATAACGTATAGCACATTGGAAGTCGACGGTAAAAGGTTTGACGATGTTATGATGATGTTCAATAGCGATTTAAAACATATTACGTATATGTCTTTAGATCGAAATTTTTAACAGGAAGGATGCTATTATGAAAATCGCAGTAGCTGGGACCGGCTATGTCGGTTTATCAATATCGGTGCTTTTGGCACAGCATAATAAGGTGACGGCGGTTGACATTATTCCCGAAAAGGTGGATATGATCAACAATCGCAAATCACCTATTCAAGATGATTACATAGAAAAGTATCTTGTCGAAAAGGAGCTGGATTTGACGGCAACGCTTGACGCGGAGGCGGCATATAGGAATGCTGATTTTGTGGTTATTGCCGTGCCAACAAATTATGACAGCCAAAAAAACTTTTTCGACACGTCGGCGGTCGAAAAAGTTATAAAGCTTGTCATAGAGTGCAATCCTAACGCAATTATGGTAATAAAATCAACAATTCCCGTCGGCTTTACGGCGGCGGTGCGCGCAAAATACAACTGCAATAATATCATTTTCAGCCCTGAATTTCTGCGCGAATCAAAGGCGCTTTACGACAACTTATATCCCAGCCGTATTATTGTCGGCACGGATATGAATGATGAACGCATGGTAAAGGCCGCAAATGAATTTGTCGGTCTTTTGCAGGACGGTGCAATTAAAGAAAATATCGAAACGTTGATTATGGGCTTTACAGAGGCCGAGGCGGTCAAGCTTTTTGCCAACACATATTTGGCGCTTCGCGTGTCGTATTTTAATGAGCTGGATACCTATGCCGAGATGAAGGGGCTTAACACTCAGCAAATCATCAAAGGTGTTTGTCTTGACCCTCGGATTGGCGACCACTACAACAATCCTTCCTTCGGCTACGGCGGCTACTGCCTGCCCAAGGACACGAAGCAGCTACTTGCAAACTATGCCGATGTGCCGCAGAATATGATGTCCGCAATTGTGGAATCAAACCGTACCCGCAAGGACTTTATTGCTGACCGTGTGCTTCGTATGGCCGGCTATTACGGCTATAACGAGGACAATTCCTACGACAGTGCAAAGGAAATGCCGGTTACTATCGGTGTATACCGCCTGACGATGAAATCCGATTCCGACAATTTCCGACAGTCCTCCATTCAGGGCGTGATGAAGCGTATAAAGGCAAAGGGCGCATCTGTGGTTATCTACGAGCCGACCTTAAAGGACGGTGAAACCTTCTTTGGAAGTGTGGTTATAAATGACCTGGATAAGTTTAAGTGTGTTTGCAATGCCATAATTGCCAACCGTTACGATGCTTGCCTTGAAGATGTGGCGGACAAGGTTTACACGAGGGATATTTTCCGCAGAGATTGATTTATGAAGGGAGATTTGCCGTGAATACGGATGCATTAAAGCTGTTATTGGCGCTTTTGCGCTCCGCGGTTTGCGGTGAGGGGTTAACAGCGGAAGAAAAATCACTCTACAGCTCCGAAATATTGCCGCAGCTTACTGCACTTGCCAAAAAGCATGACGTGGCACAGCTTTTGGCTTTCGGACTGAAAACTAACGGGTTGCTTGAGGAAGCCGATAAAAAGCTTAAAAATGAAATACTGACGGCGGTTTATCGCTGTGAAACGCAAAAACTTGTGCTGAAAGAGCTTTGCGAGGCGCTTGAAAAGGCAAAAATTCCGTTTATTCCGTTAAAGGGCGCGGTGCTTAGAGATTATTACCCCGAGCCGTGGATGCGGACAAGCTGTGATATTGACGTCTTGGTACAGCATGAGGATTTAGATGCAGCGGCAGAGGTTTTTATAAAGGAATGTGGATATACCGAAGGTGAGCGTACAACGCATGATGTGGCATTTTCTTCACCGTACGGAGTATCGGCAGAATTGCATTTTGATTTGGTGGAAGAAAACAGAGCAAAAAACGCTATTGATGTTTTGCGTTCTGTTTGGAAGAATTCTTCATTACACGATAGTAGCGAGTATTGGTATGAGATGACAGATGCTTATTTTTATTTCTACCACATTGCTCATATGGCGAAACACTTTGAAAACGGTGGGTGCGGAATTCGTCCGTTTATTGACCTTTGGATATTAGACAGCATGAAGGATGTTGATATATCTGCCCGTGATGAATTGCTGTCCGAAGGCGGACTGATGAAATTTGCCGAAGCATCACGGGCATTAAGCAAAGTATTGTTAGAGGGCAAAGCTCCGGATGAACTGACAATTAAAATGCAGGACTTTCTGCTATGCGGAGGAGCATACGGCTCAACGGATAACCGTGTAGCACTTCAGCATAAGAAAAAAGGCGGAACGCTTGGATATTTTGTATCCAGAATATTCATTCCCTATACTAAATTGAAAAGGTACTATCCCATACTCGAAAAGCATGGATGGCTTATGCCTGTTATGCAGGTTAGACGGTGGTTTATGCTGTTAAATCCAGATATCAGACGTATGGCAAAGCAAGAAATAGCGGCTAACAGGAAAATGAAAGGCTCCCATGCCGATGAGATGAACGCTTTTTTGAGGGATATGGGAATTGATTAATGCGGATGATGTTTTTAAAAGCAAAAAAGTGCGGTTTCCCGCACTTTTTTGCTTTTAAATTAATATAATTTGCATCGTCTGAAAAATGGATAGACAGCCGTGAAAATCGGAGCTCAGGCTGTCGGTATGCCCGTTTCAAATGATATTTACATCAAAATCTGAAATCGCGGCTGTTTGATGAAACAATGGCGCCTATACGCTCCCTTGCAATGGCGCGCACCTTATCGGAGGATATTTTTTCAAGCTCCGCCTCAATCAGGTGAAAGCCCTTTTCCTTTGTTTCCTCAGATGCGTAATCCGTAAGATATTCGGCCAGTGTCATAAGCGCGTTGGGGTGACAGCAGTTTTGTATTTGACCGGTTTTGCAAAGGCTCATAAACCGGTCACCGGTGCGCCCCTCGCGGTAGCAGGCGGTACAGAATGACGGAATAAACCCACCGTCCATAAGCCAGGAAACGACCTCGTCAAGGGTGCGGCAGTCCGAAACGTTAAACTGCTCCGAATCGTGAGGTCTTTCGGCCTCGGCATAGCCGCCGACCGATGTGCGTGATGCGCCGCTGATTTGCGAAACACCCAGACGGAGCATTTCACCGCGCACCTTTTCCGATTCGCGGGTGGAAATTATCATGCCGGTGTAGGGCACGGAAAGCCTTATAATTGCGGCTATTTTTTCAAATATTTCATCGGAAATGCCGTTGTCAAATTCGTCCGGATCAATATCGTCCGCCGGCTTAACACGGGGAACGCTGATTGTGTGCGGTCCCACTCCGTGAACGGCCTCCAAATGCTCTGCGTGCATTAAAAGCCCGGCAAGTTCATAGCGATAGCCCTCCAGTCCAAAAAGAACGCCGAGTCCGACATCGTCAATTCCGCCCTCCATGGCGCGATCCATGGCCTCCGTATGATAAGCGTAGTCATGCTTTGGCCCGGTGGGATGTAAAAGCTCGTAGCTTTCCTTGTTATAGGTTTCCTGGAAAAGAATGTAGGTGCCTATGCCGGCCTCCTTCAGGCGGCGGTAGTTTTCAACCGTGGTGGCCGCAATGTTAACATTAACACGGCGAATATCACCGTTTTTGTGATGAATTGAATAAATTGTTTTAATTGAGTCAAGTATATATTCAATGGGATTGTTGACAGGGTCCTCGCCGGCCTCAATGGCAAGGCGTTTGTGCCACATGTCTTGAAGGGCGATAACCTCGCGCCGAATATCCTCCTGGCTAAGTTTAATACGACGAATGTGCTTGTTCTTCTGGTGATAGGGGCAGTAAACACAGCCGTTGACACAATAATTGGAAAGGTAAAGCGGCGCAAACATAACAATTCTGTTACCGTAAAAGGCCTGCTTTATTTCCTCGGCCAGGGCATAGATTTTTTTCGTACGCTCCTCATCCTCGCACGCAAGAAGGACTGATGCCTCCCTGTGGGAAAGTCCGCGGCAGTGAGTACCGTTTTCGTCATGAACGGGCCGTGCTTTTTCCAGAATTTCATCCACCAATGCCAGGTTGTTTTTGTTTTCGTCGGCATAGGCAAGGGTGCTTATTATTTCCTCATGATTGATAAATTCCTCGGCCTTAAGCGAGGATGGGTTGTAAATTGCCATAAAAATCATATCCTTTATAAACTGATAAATTAATTATACCACAAATTCGCATATAATTCTACACCTTATTTCATATTTTTTGTAAAATTTCACACCCTATAAACCTATTGACAAAGTAGGTAAATAGGTTTATACTTAATGTACAAAGAAAGGACTGACTTTTTATGAAGGTATATGCTGATAATGCGGCAACAACAAAAACAAGCCGCCTTGCAATTGAAGCAATGCTTCCTTATTTTGATAAAACCTACGGCAACCCGTCCAGTCTTCACTCTGCGGGACAGGCCGCCGCAGAAGCGCTTTACAGCGCGCGGTGCACCATTGCGGAAACGCTTTCTTGCTCCCCGAAGGAGATTTACTTCACCTCCGGTGGAAGTGAGGCGGACAATCAGGCAATTATTTCTGCCGCTGAGCTTGGAAAAAGAAAGGGTAAAATGCACATAATATCTACGGCGTTTGAGCACCACGCGGTGCTTCACACCTTGAAGAAGCTGGAAAAGCAGGGCTTTGAGGTGGAGCTTTTGGATGTTCACGAAAACGGCAACATAACGGCGGAGGAGGTTAAAAAGGCCATTCGCCCGGAAACCTGCCTTGTTACCGTAATGTATGCCAACAACGAAATCGGCTCGGTGCTTCCCATCGGCGAAATCGGCGCTGTGTGCCGTGAGGCCGGCGTTTTGTTCCACACCGATGCCGTGCAGGCCTACGGTCACGTTAAAATAAATGTGAAGGAAGAAAACGTGGACATGCTTTCCGTTTCTTCGCACAAGTTCCACGGCCCGAAGGGCGTGGGCGTGCTTTATGTAAGAAGCGGAATTGCCCTTACCAATATCATTGAGGGCGGCGCACAGGAGCGCGGAAAGCGCGCTGGAACGGAAAATATGCCGGCCATTATGGGCATGGCGGCCGCCGCAAAATACGCATGCGACCATATTGACGAAAACGCGGAAAAGGTTTCGCGCCTTCGTAACAGGTTAATAGAAGGGCTTTCGAAGATTGAACATTCTGCCTTAAACGGTGACAGTGTAAACCGCCTTCCCGGAAACGTCAGCTTCTGCTTTGAGGGAATTGAGGGCGAAAGTCTGCTTCTTTTGCTGGACGAGGCCGGAATTGAAGCGTCCTCCGGCTCGGCTTGCACCTCGGGAAGCCTGGATCCCAGCCATGTACTTCTTGCAATCGGCAGAGTGCATGAGGTTGCGCACGGCTCGCTTCGTCTTTCGCTTTCGGAGGAAAATACGGATGAGGAAATTTCATATATTTTGGAAAAAGTGCCGCAGGTTGTTTCTTACTTAAGAAATATGAGTCCCCTTTGGCACGATAAGGTTGAAGGTAAAAAAGAATTTTATTTGTGAGGTGTTTTTTATGGCTTTATATTCTGAAAAGGTAATGGACCATTTTAAAAATCCGAGAAACGTCGGAACAATGGAGAATGCGGACGGTATCGGTGAGGTTGGTAACGCAAAATGCGGCGACATAATGAAGATTTATTTGAAAATTGAAAATGACATAATAACGGATGTTAAGTTTGAAACCTTCGGTTGCGGAAGCGCGATTGCATCCAGCTCCATGGCAACGGAAATGATAAAGGGTAAGTCTGTTTCGGAGGCGCTGGAGCTTTCAAACAAGGCTGTGGCGGAAGCACTGGACGGGCTTCCCGCGCACAAAATGCACTGCTCCGTGCTTGCGGAGGAGGCAATAAAGGCCGCGGTAGAGGATTACTACAAGAAAAACGGCATTGCCTACAACGAGGATGAATTTAAGAAAATAGACTGTGTTCACAGCTGCGAGGTATAAGGCAATGATGGTTTCAACCAGGGGGCGCTATGCTCTTACGGTGCTTTTAGACCTTGCAACTCATTCGGAGGACGGCTATGTTCCCATGAAGGATGTGGCATCGCGGCGCGGCATTTCCCTTAAGTATATTGAGCAAATTCTTCCTGTGCTGACGAAGAACGGTCTTTTGGAGGGAATACGCGGTAAGGGCGGCGGCTATAAATTAAAAAAGGCGCCGGGGCAGGTAACGGTCGGTGAAATTTTAAGGCTTACCGAGGGTGACCTTGCGCCGGTTGCGTGTGTGTCGCAAAAAAATGAGCCTTGCCGAGATACGGATTCGTGCAAAATGTTCCGTATGTGGCAAAGATTTGACGAGATAACAAACGAATACTTCGATTCTATTACGCTTTCGTCATTATTAAGCTGAAGAACGAATAAAATAAATGCAAAGGATTTTCCTTTGCATTTATTTTTTTGGGAGGATAAAGCA